>JAUVRF010000546.1 GCA_030597775.1 Methanobacteriota archaeon
CGCCATCGCTCACGACCTGCAGGGTGGACGTCAGGTCCTTCTCGGCCCCATGGTCGTCCCGGACGGTGAGGGTGATGACGTACTCTCCGGCCTCGTCGTACGCGTGGGTCGCCACGGGGTCCTGGGTCCACTGCGTGACCTCCCCATCGCCCCAGTCGAAGCGGTACTCCAGGACACCGCCGTCCGGGTCGGTCGAGAGCGAGGCGTTCGCTGTGATGTCCTCGAAGGGCGCTGCAGGGCCCTCTCCGACCTCCAGTCGGGCGACGGGCGGTGTGTTGGGCACCAATGCCACCGTGTCCACCGACAGGACCGAGTAGGAGCCGTCGAACCGGGTGTGGTCGCGGACCCGCAGGATGGCCTGGTAGGTGCCCGCCTCCGCATAGGTGTGGTTGAAGGTCGGGTCGTCCCGCCACGACGTCCAGCGCCCGTCGCCGAAGTCGATGGCGTACTCCATCGGGTCGCCGTCGGGGTCCTCGGAGCCGGAGGCGTCGAAGGTCACCGTCAGCGTGTCGGCCTGGTCGAGGGCGGCTGCGGTCAGGTCCGCGACGGGTTGGTGATTGTCCACGTCGGCCAGCACGATCACGTCGACCCTCCTCACCACGAACCAGTGACCGTCGGTGACGATGCAGACGGCGGAGCGGTTCCCCGCTCCCCTGTAGGTGCTGGTGGCGGTGGTGCCGGTGACGTCGATGCTCACGCCGTCGCCGTCGTCCACGTCCCACCAGACTGTGAGATCATCCTCCTCTGTGTCATCCACCAGGGCCGTCAGCGTCACCACCTCGCCCTCCGTCACCTCGGCGGGGAGGGCCGAGAGCTCCAGGGTCGGTGGGGTGCCTTCCCTGGGCGTCGCGTTCATCATGAACGACCCCACGTAGGGTTCCTGGAGCACCGTACCGTCCTCGGCGATGACCGAGACGATGACGTCCACCAGATCAACGACGGGGCTGGTCAGCGTCACCGTCCCCTGGAGGCTCTCACCGGCCGGGATCGAGATGACCCTCCGGTCCACCAGCCCGTCGATGGTGCCGGCCCGGGAGCCGTTGTGAGCGACCAGGTCGCCCACTACCGTGACCGGGTTGAGGTTGTCGATGTTGTCCACATCGAATAGAATGTCCACGCCCTCGGCCTGGCCGTCACCGTCGGCGTCGTTTGCGGTGACCACCACGTCCTGGAGCGGACTTTCGAGGAACCCATCGATGACGATTGGCCAGAAGGGCGGGTCGTCCCCGTCCTCGTCGGGTAGCCCCAGGAAGAACGCGTCCAGCAACTGCGTCCAGCCGCTGTCCTCGGGAAGGCCGTTGGCGATGTAGGTGTCCCTCTGGTTCACATATGCGGCCTTGCTATGGGGGTAGAAGATGCTCGCACCCTGCAGGTCCTCCAGGAGCAGGTTGTAGAATACCAGGTCCTCGAGGCTGGAGAGCACGTTCTCGGACGCGGAGACCGCCTCCTGGAGCTGGTCCGAGAGCGGGTGGCCGGCCAGGCTGTCCCTGAGATTCGAGAAGTACTGCTCTGCGTCGACGAGCCATCTCCTGTTCGCGTATGGCCCCTTGATCTTGTGGGAATCCAGGCGGGCCTCATAGAGCAGTCCCTCCACGGTATCCCACTCCCCGATGAGGGCGTCTGCGAGGGTGTCCAGGTTCGCGAGGAGGGCGTAGGTCTTGCTAAGGTCGGCGGCGGCGAAGGGGAACATCTCGCCTCCCCGCTCCTCCACGTGTTCCCAGTACCCGTTGAGGACCTGAGTTACCACGTGAAGGGGGCTGGGACGGGCGTCCGGCCAGTACTCCTCGAGGCCCAGGAGGAACTCTGGTACCATGAAGTCGGTGTTGATGGAGGTCTCGCTGGCCGCCATGTAGTTCGCCACGTCCTTGAACTGGTTGAAGACCCCGACGGAGGACATGAGGCACATGTCGA
>JAUVRF010000185.1 GCA_030597775.1 Methanobacteriota archaeon
CTGGGGAAAGCATTATTAAAGGTTGGTTCTGTTACCCGGCCCAGCGTGAGGCGGTTCCATGGATACTGAACTCAGTTTGAAGCATATCGGAGATGCCCTCGACCAGCTCGCTGGCGACACTTCGATCCCAAGGAACATCCGACGCGGGGCAAAGGAGGCGAAGGACATCCTCAACATGAAGGAGGACGCCCTCGACGTCCGCATTGCGAAGGCCAACAGCATCCTCGACCAGCTGGCGGACGACCCCAACATCCCTCTCCACGGGAGGACTCTGATCTGGAACATCATAACGCAGCTGGAAACTGTGAAATGATGCCGGCCTCGAGGGTCCCATCGGGACCATCGCAGGGATGGCTGCCTTCTTAGCACCGCTAGCACCGGCGCTCCTGTTCATCATGACCCTATACCTGGCCACACCCAGGTTGCCGTATCGATGGACTACTTCCCATCCTCGTCTGGAGGAGGCATCTCCTCGTACTCCTCCTCCCCCTCGGCCTCTCCCGGGATGGTCTCATCGAGGGGAAGTGGCTCTGGCGGAACCGGGGGCGGCGGGATGCCGATGTCATGACCCTCAGGGTCCGCGGGGGGCTCCTCGGGAACCTCCTGAAGGGCGTCCTCGTCAGGCGGTTCCGGGGCAACTACCTCCGGTTCGGGGGCCATCGGTGGCTCGGCCTCGGCCTCAGGCTGGACCGTCACGGGAGGGGGTTGCTGCGAACCGATCGGCGGTGGTGAGAACCCTTGGGACCTGCGCCATTCAGCCATCTTGGTATCCACGACCTCGCAGTTCCCCACTGTGTCAAGGTAACGCTGGTTGCTGATGCCCTCCTGGAGGAGGCCTCCGACCATGTCGATCACCAGGAGCGCGAAGTGGATCTTCGTTATGTTCCTTATAAGACCACGCTTGATATCGTACGGACGGGGGTCCAGCGATACGACCTCAAGGTCCATGATCCGTTTGCCTATGGTGTACCCGAGCTCGGCCTCGAAGAGTGCAGTGTAGACCACCATCAGGGTCCCTGCGATGACCCACGGTGCCTGGTGGGCGTAGCCCAATGACCACGCGTACGAGGAGATGATCTCGATGGGCACGTAGATGATGACCACGTCGATCACGTACGCGATGACCCTGCGCAACCAGAACTCCTGGGCATGCTTGTCGTCCAGGACCATGTCGACTCCAGTGCTCATGGACTAACTCCAGGTCAGGTAACCGTTCCCCGGAGTTAATACCCTTTGTGTTTCCCTCTATGCTTTGGAGATCACGGCATCGATGGGGGGCGCTGGGTCGTCCGAGATGAGGTCCACGTCACGGTCCCGGTTCTCGTGGGCAATGCGGAACGTGTACATGTAACGGCGGGCTGTAAGGTTCCAGTCGAAGGACCGTGCGAACTCCGCTGCACTGGCAACGTGCCGGGTCCGTTCCTCCTCCGAGGACATCAGCCTGTCCAGCACTCCGGGCAGGTCGTCGTCGCCAGCGAAGGTCCACATCCTGTCCCCCATGAGGGTGGTCAAGGCCTCGCACCGAGCGTTGTAGAGCACTGGCACCTCCAGCGCCATCGCCTCATAGGGCGGATGCCCGAACCCCTCGTACTCCGAGGGGTGGAGAAAGAGCGAGGAGGCCTTGATGTACCGGGGGAGCAGCTCGTCGCTGACGAAGCCCGTGTAGTGGACCCTGGGATGGTCGAAGGTGACGTCGATGTCCTTCCCCCGCATGCCGCCCATCACGACTAGGTCCCAACCGTGCTCCTCCAGGAGGGGGATCACCTTCCCGAGCAGGTCCATGCGCTTGTGGGGGAACGGGTCGTACATGGTAGTGATGAACTCCGTGCCCACGACCGACCCGGGGCGCACGGGCTCTATCTCCGCCGCGTCGGCGAATCCCTCGGGCACTCCCCACGGGATGTAGCATGTCTTCTTCGCATAACGGTCCCCCTTGTATCGCTCCAGGGTTTCGCGCATCGTGGTGGGGGATATCATCACCGCGACCTTGGCATTCCTCATGGCCTTGTCCAGGCCCCTCTTGTGTTTGAGGGATGTGACGAGGGATTCGCGGAGCCTGCTGAACTGTCGCATGTCGTGGTGGGTGAAGACCTGGGCCACGCGCTTGGTGTCCAGGATGCCGCTGGCCGGCCCCCAGACCACGTCCACGTTTCCCTCGCACCACCGCGCGGCCGCGTTCCCCTTCCCCACACGAACGGACGAGAGGTTCCCCCGTTCGCCCATGAGCCGCTCCACCTGCTCGGCCCCGAACTCGTTGGGGTTGTCCTCGATGAAGACCAGGTGGAACTCGTCGTCGGGGTGGAGCAGGGTGAGGTGCTCGACCAGGCGGAACGTGGCCCACGAGATGCCGCCCCATACCCTGGCGGTGAGGGGGAATCCCAGCACAGCCACCCGGAGGGTCAAGCCTCCACCCCCAAAGGCGCATGCCATCGGTCGTGTGCTGCCAACATTCTAGTCGGGGGCTGATGCAGGTGGACGTTTAATAAACCCTGTGGCGCAAGGGGACAAGGCTCTAATAACGGAGGTGCCTTCCGATGTCAGGTGATCCCCTGGGTCAGGTAAGGCTCGGCAGGCTGAAGCTGCGATGGTGCCAATCGTGCAACCTTCCGATACTGGACGAGGGCAAGTGCGGCACCTGCGGCGGTCCCACGGTCAAGGTCAACCTAACGCCACCGGGGGACATCAGACCTGCACGGAGGGTGGACATCCAGCGAGTCCATCGCCTGGCCGACGAGCAGTTCGGACCCGGAGCCGGTCGCGCCCTCGTTCCCGACGAGGAGTCCGTCGTCGTGCTCAACAAGGCACCCGCCGACGACCGGATGGACGAGGTGATCATGGAGAGTGCCGTGATCGCCACGATGCGGTACGACCCCCTCAGCGGATGGCACCTGCTGCCCCGCATCGGCGGGGCGAACAGGATGGCCAAGGTGGCCACATCGGGTGTCGTCCAGATATCCGAGGACGCGGTGCCGTTCATCGAGGGCGGGGCGAGCGTCCTGGCCCCCGGTGTGGTGGCGGCCTCCCTCGACATCGGATCGGGCGACCAGGTGATGGTCATCGACCACGAGGGGAAGGCAATTGCCGTCGGCGTCGCGCGGATGCTTGGAAAGGAGATGGTGGAGGAGGATCATGGCATATGCGTCAAGGTCCGGCACCACCGGAGGAAGGGCGACGCCATGCCCGACCCCGGGCTCCAGGGGACCTGGGACGACGTCATTGCCGCGAACGAGGCCCACATGGAGCGGATGATCGACAAGGGGAAGAGGTTCGTGCTCCGGGTGGCCGAGGAGGAAGGGCTGCCCGTGGCGGTGTCGTTCTCGGGCGGCAAGGACTCCCTGGCCTTGCTCCTTGTCGTCCTGGAGGCGGGTCTCAACCCGCCCGTCGTGTTCGTGGACACGGGCATAGAGCTGCCCGAGACGGTGGAGCACGTTCACGATGTTGCGAGGCGCCACGACCTGGAGCTGATAATCGAGGAGACCGAGCACGACTTCGTGGAGTTGTCGGCAGTGTTCGGTCCCCCCTCCCGGGACTACCGATGGTGTTGCAAGACCCAGAAGCTGGGGCCGGTCGCAAGGGCCCTCAACAACCGTTTCCCCGGAGGCATGGTCACCTTCATAGGCCAGCGCAGGTACGAGTCCGGACCCAGGTCGCGAAGCGGGGCCGTCTGGCGCAACCCCTGGGTCCCGGGCCAGGTGGGGGCGTCGCCCATCCAGGAATGGACGGCCATGCACGTGTGGCTCTACCTGAGGATGCGCAACGAGGAGTCGAACCCCTGGTACGACCTGGGCCTTGAGAGGATAGGTTGCTACACCTGCCCCGCGTCGGACCTGGCGGACCTCAAGCTGGTCGAGGAGCACTACCCCGGCTACGCCCGTTGGCGCACCTTCCTGGAGGAGTGGGCCGAGGCCAGCGGCCACGACGAGAGGTGGGTCGAGCTGGGCATGTGGCGGTTCCACAACGTGCCCAAGAGCCTGCAGGAGATGGCACCCGGTGCGGCCGAGGCGACGGAGGGTCTTGCCCCCACCTTCCAGTTGACCTTCGAGATGGATGTACGGGCGGAGGAGGCCGATGGCGCCTTCGTGGCAAGAGGGTCCTTCGACAGGGAGCTGGACATGGCAAGGGTCGCCGAGCTGTTGACCATCCTCGGGGAGACCCGGTCGGACGGGGAGGCCGGTCAGGTCGTCGTCGGCGAGGGCGAGGTGATCGCCCAACGGGACGGTACCCTCGTCGCCAGGGGAGAGACCGGAAAGATCACTGCGGACCTGCTGGAGAGGGCCCGCCAGCTGGTGGTGAGGGCGGAGCTCTGTGTGGGTTGCGGGGTCTGCGTCCCAAGGTGCCCGACGGGAGCCCTGGCAACAGTGGAGAAGCGTGTCCGGGTCGACCAGGACACCTGTATACACTGCGGTTCATGCTTCGGACCGTGCGCGGTCGTCGACTTCCCTCCGGTATCGGTCATGGTGGACCGTGGGTGAGGGGCCGGTCACGACACCTTCCCAACCCGATATCGGTCTCAGGCTCCCTTGAGGAAGTCCCTTCGTCCACCGACGCATGCCGGGCAATCCTGTCGTCGGGACAGGTCCACGACCCGCCAATCATCGCTCCACATGTCCATGGCGAGAAGGCTCGCGGATTCCTCCTGGCCGAGGACGATCCGGGTGGCTTGCGCCACCTGCACCGAGGACACCAGGGCCGGCAGGGAGGGATGTATCCCTGCGGTCGCCGTCGTGGGCAGTGCGCCCTCCGCGGGCGGTTCAGGGAAGA
>JAUVRF010000031.1 GCA_030597775.1 Methanobacteriota archaeon
AGGATGAGAACACCTGCCCCCAGTACGAGCAGGTGCGCAACGACATCGACAAGTTCTTCAACGAGTTCCATATCGGTTCGATGGCTCCCGGGGGTTACGTCTGGATATTCAACAAGTCCGAGGACTCGGCCAACGTGGGCATCGGCGTCAACCTCGGAATGGTCAAGGAGGGGGGCGAGGTCAAGAGGTACCTGGACAACTTCATTGCGAGCCAGCCCCGGCTGGTCAAGGGCCAGAACGTGGAGA
The DNA here is from genome assembly GCA_030597775.1 of Methanobacteriota archaeon. Taxonomy (GTDB): domain Archaea; phylum Thermoplasmatota; class DTKX01; order DTKX01. The sequence goes on from JAUVRF010000031.1 coordinate 247, forward strand.
CCGTGGCCGGGGCGGTGTCGGTCGGCATGCCCCTGGAGTCGGTCACCACCGACGGCCTGATGCTCGTGGGGGACGCCGCAAGGATGATCGATGCCCTTACCGGCGGTGGCGTCGCCAACGCCTGCATCGCCGGCCAGGAGGCCGCGCGGGTGGCCAAGGAGGCCCACGACGCTGGCGATTTCTCCAAGGAGTTCTTCAAGGCCTACGAGATCGCCTGGCGGGCCAAGATCGAGGACCAGCTGTTCCGCAACTACATCGCCAAGGAGAAGCTCCTGGAGCTCTCCGACGACACCATCAACAAGGTCATCGACGCACTGCAGGGCTACAAGATCGAAAGGATCACCACTGCGGACATCCTTCGCATGGTCCAGGAGAGGTATCCTGAGATCATGAAGGAGTTCGAGGACCTCCTGTGAGGGCACCCATGACCAGCAGGTTCCCGGGGACCCATCCTGGTGGGGGCATCCTCCTGGAGGGCGAGTCCGTCCGGGTGTACGTGTTCGATGCTGAGCAGTGCGATCCGAAGAAGTGCTCCGCCCGCCGGCTGGCCAGGTTCGACATGGTGGAGAGCGTCGGCCGCCTGGGATTGCTCCCGAAGAAGGCGATAATGCTCGACCCCTTCGCAAAGAGGGCCCTCTCCCCCGCCGACGCCAAGCAGGCGCGCTATCGGGGGGTGGTGATACTCGATTGCAGCTGGGCCCACGCCGAGGGTACGTTCAAGAAGGCAAAGCGGATCGCCGGCCTGAGGTCCCGCGGCCTCCCCTTCCTGTTGGCCGCCAACCCCGTGAACTACGGTAAACCCTTTCGGCTGTCCAGCCTCGAGGCGGCAGCTGCCGCCCTCGCCATCCTGGGTGACACCGCCCATGCCCACCGGCTGGCAGCGACCACGAACTGGGGCACCACCTTCATGCAGCTCAACGCCGAACCCCTGGAGGAGTACGCCGGTGCCGAGGACAGCACCGAGGTCGTCCGCATCCAGGATGCCTACCTTGCTCAGGCCAAGGGCTCCAATCCCCCTCCATCGGAGGACGAGGCCTGATTGCCCCAATCGATGATCTCGCGGATCATGGCGTCATGCTCGCTCAGGGGGAGGAACCGAGGGAACTGGGCGAGGGTCTTCCGGGAAGCGTCCTCTATCTTGACCGTGTGGGCCAGGTCCCCCATCGTGATCTCCCGTAACCGGGTCATCCTCCACCTGGGAATGGATTCCTCCCTCTCGGAGAGGGTCCAGATCCACAATCGCTCGATCACATGCACGACAAGGAACTCGCCCTTGATGGTCACCTCGAACTCGAAGGCGGTGCTCTGCACCAGGAACACGTAGATGAACAGGAACAGCAGGAACACTATCAGGAAGAACCAGTTGAAGTCCCCTCCGGTCATCCAACGGTAGACAGCGATGGCCACGAGGCACGCCCCGATCAAGAGCACGAATAAGGCGATCCTCTTGTTCGGGGTCCGCACGCCCGTCCAGGTCCTGTCGTCGGTCCCCATCAGGTCACGTCCCTCGCCAGTCCAGTGTCTCGGCCCTCCGGGGGCTGAGGAATATCCGGACCAGCATGAACACCAGGATGACCATCATGCCGCAGAAGCTGGCCGCGTAGAACGCGGGCACGTACCTGGCCGCGGTGTCCTCGGGATGCTTGGCCATGAAATCGGCCCTTATCCTGTTGATACCCACCCCGCCCTCGGTGGTCACCGTTCCCCCGATGCAGACCCGGTCGCCCCGGTGGTAGTCGCCCCCGTGGCGCCCCTCCTTGGTGACCCTCACGTGGTCGAAGAGGACCAGCACCACGCCCCCCTTGTCGTCCTCGACCCATATCCAGTCCACGTTGTACTCGTATTCCTGGACCGTCATGATGGCCTTCTGGACATCGACCTCGGTGATGATCACGTCCTCCGAGGTGTTCAGGGCCACGGTCCCCTCCACCCGGGCGTAGTCCCCTAGGTGCATCGATCGCACGTCGTCAGCGTCGGAGACGTCCGTGCGGTACCAGTTGAGGTCCTCGACGACCCACAGGTATCCGGCTATGCCAACGAACATCAGGACGAGCCCGATCACGAAGGTGCCCCACCAGTTTGCGATGCGGTAGACGCCCGGGTCCATGCCCCTTCGATGGTGGTCGGTCTACAAATAATTGATGACCCTGGACACTTCAGACGGTGAACGTCTCATGGCGCCACTTCTTGTCGATGCGCATGAGCAGGAGCCGGGAGACGGTGGCAAGGACCATGCACACCACGGCCATGGCCACGAGCATCCTCCATCCCAGCGCCTCCTCCGCCATGGCGAGGAACGTGATGGCCATCAGGGGTATGATGGACAGGATGGCGAAGCGGGACAGGATCCTAGTGTCGAAGAGGTAAACGTTGGTCCGGAGACCAGTGAGGTATGCCGTCACCACCACCATGTAGATGGATGTGGAGAACATGACCACGAGGGACACCGGCAGCCGGCTCCACTCGCCCTTGATGCCCGTCATGACGACGAGGAAGGTGGTGGAGATCCCGCTGGTCAGGATGACGAACATGATCAGCTTGGACTTGACGATGTCGGGAACCTGGACCGGGAAGGTGCTGTAGTACTCCACGTAGTCGATGTTGTTCAGCCAGCTGTAGATGAGCACACCGAAGAAGCCCACCATGCCCCCGTAGAATATCGTGGAGAACTGTATCTCGCTTGACACCGTGGTGCCCAGGAACCAGTCGAAGGCGGTGAGGACCACCAGGGGGAGCACGAAGGCGGTTATCAGCTTGGTCAGTGTGTGGCTACGCATGAGGTCGATCCACTCCTTCGCAAGGTAGGGCTGGTACTTCCCGAATCGACTGAAGCGGGCCGCGACCTCGTCGTAATGGCTCACGACCTGAACGACAGGCGACTCCATCTGGTCCTCCACGAGGAGGACCGCCCATGCTGAGAACACCAGGCTGGCCGACACGCTTGCGGCCAGGGCCCACCAGTCACCGCTGAACTGGAACGCGATGGACGGTACGATGAGTCCCAGGTCGAACAGCTGCAACATGCCTGAGACCACCACGAGGCCGATCACTGAGACGGCGAGGGCGACGAAGGCCGCCTGGGAGCGCATGTAGACGCTGGACATGAGGAAGGAGAAGGAGATGGCGTAGAGGAAGGTGGCCGTCATGGTGAAGAACAGCATGACCACCGAGGAGACGGCGAAGCCGGTGAAGGGTATCGAGGCCAGCAGGCCGATGGTGAGCGGGAGCAGGGTCATGAAGACGTAGTAGAGCAGGTCCTTGAGGAAGAAGACAAAGAACGTGTACTTGAAGCTGATCGGCAGGGTCTGGGGGGACGCCAGCAGGAAGGTGGCGTGGCCCCACCTGCGTTCCATCATCTCGCGGCCGAGGAAGGAGAAGGCCCCCACGGCCAGACCGTAGAGCAGGAGGGCCGAGTGGACGGCAAGGAGGATGCGATCCCGGCCCATCTCGTCCTCCAGCAGGGGAAGGGAGACGGCCACGATGAACGCCATCACGGCGAGGAGCGCGGGAAAGGCCGTGGTCGACATGCGACTGGAGTACGAGCTCTGCAGACGGAACTCCTCTCGGAACATGGCCTTCAGGAGCCAGAGCAGGCTCATCCCCCCTCGACAACGGGCGTCGGGGGGGCCTCCTTCTCCGGGTTGGAGACCTGGCGGCCAACGATCCTCATGAAGACCTCTGCAAGCCCGTCCTCTTCCTCGGTCCTCAGCTCGGCAAGGGTGCCCACCCCCCTGAGCTCACCTTCGTCGATGATGGCCAGGCGGGAGCACAGGCGCTCCGCGATCTCGAGGAGGTGGGAGCACATGAATATGGTACCACCGTTCGCGATGTACTCCCTGAGGTAGTTCTGGATCTTCAACTGGAACAGGGGATCGAGGTTGATGAACGGTTCGTCGAGGAACAGCAGGTCGGGTTCGTGGATGAAGGCGGCGCCCAGCATGATCTTCTGACGCATCCCCTTGGACATGTCCTTGCAGAGGGTGTGGCGATGCTCACCGAGTTCGAAGAAGTCGATCCAGTGGTCCACACGCCCGCTCCCGTCGGTTATTCCCCGGGCTCTCAGGACGAACCTGAGGTACTCGTCGCCCGTCAGGAACGATGGCGGAGACTCGAACTCTGGCACCACGCCGACCCTCGAACGGACCTCGACCGCACCGTCGGGCAGGTCTATCCCGAGAACACTGGCCTCGCCCGTGCCCGGCTCGATCTGTCCCGTCAGGATCCGTAGCAGGGTGGTCTTCCCTGCGCCGTTGGGACCGAAGAACCCGAAGAACTCGCCTCGCCTTATCTCAAGGTCGACGCCCCTGAGGGCATGGACCCTTCCGAAGCTCTTACCGAGGGCATTGATCTCTATCACGGGCTCAGCAGGGTCTGTGGACACGCCCCAGGCTACCTCCTGAGCTTTTAAAAGCATTCGTCCACGATTCCCAATCACAAGAAGGGAGCCAGGAGGGTCTCAATCGCCGTCCCGGCGAAGTCCCGGTGCCCTGATCTCCGCGATGAAGGGCCTGCCCCCGGCATCCTGTATGGCCTTGGCCACCCGCTCGGGCTCATCGGTGATGGCGATCATGCTGCCACCACCTCCAGCGCCGGTCAGCTTCGCACCGTAGCTGTGGGGCCGCGCGGCCTCCACCAGCCGCTGCAGCTTGGGGTGGTTGACCCCCAGGATGCTGAGCATCTGGTGGTTCCTGTCCATCAGCTCCCCCAGCCTCTCCACGTCCCCGGCGTTCAGGGCCTCCACACCCTCCATCGTGAGCTTCCCGATGTCCGCCACGGTCTCCTTGGCGAAGTTGTTGCTCTCCCAGAACCGGCGGACCTTGGCCACGAGCTCCCCGGTGTTCCCCTTGATGCCCGTGAAGCCCACCACGATGTTCAGCTGGGGCACGTCCACCCGGTGGATGTACCACTCGGCCCCGCCGCGCTCCACGTGCCAGAGCAGCCCGTCCATCGGCCCCTTGGCCAGCAGGATGCCCATGCCCATGGTGGCCGTGGAGGTGTCAGTGGGGGAGGCCCTGCCCTGTACACCGTACTCGGTGGCGAACGACTGCCGGGCGATGCGCTCCCGCTCATCATCGATGGTACCCCCGGAGAGCTCCACGAGGGCACCCATCAGGGACGTTGTGAGGGCCGCCGAGGAACCCATGCCGGAGGAGGAGGGGATCTCCGAGTCCGTGGCGATGTCCAGGGGTCCGCCGTCCCAGTAGTTCTCAACGGCGTACTTGAAGTAGGAGTGGTGTGCCGCGGTCATCCGATGCCCGTCGACGAGGTGACCCTTCCCTCCAGCCCGCGGTCGCACGTTCATCTTGAATCGGCTTGTCACGGCCAAGGCTATGGCGGGCTCGCCATACACGACTGCGTGCTCGCCGAAAAGGATGACCTTGCCAGGTGAACTTGTCCTAACCACGGCGAATCGTACGTCAACGGTATAGATAAATTTTTGTAGTGAGTCTGCATTTTCCTATCGCCCAGTAGGTCAACTCGAGTTTTCTCGGTACTACTGAGCATGCCCGGGGAGTAAGGTAAGCGGGCTACGACGGAGGATGGTACCATCGCCGTATCCGACGCGAAGAGGAAAATCTACGCTAAGCGGTTGATACTAGTATCAGCCCTACTACTGATCGTATTCGGTATCATCGCCACCTACTTGGGGGCCGCCAATCTCTACAGGTACATGTGGTGGTCCAGCAATTACGGCGGGGACTACACGGACACCGGCATGTGGACCGAATCGGCCGTCTTGAGCTACATCATCTGGGGCAGCTTCTTCCTTGTCACCGGCATCCTCGGGATCCTTGGCGGCCTGATCCTGTTCTTTCGGGGCCTTCCCGCGGTCGCGGAGGACAACAGGTCGTACCTGCGGAAGATACTCCTTCCCTTGGGTATCCTGGGACTTCTCCCCTCGCCTGGTCTCATCATCGTCGGTATCCTGCTCCTCTTCTGCTGGCGCATGTACACTGACGACAGGTACGACTTCTTCGGCCTGCTCCTGGAGGACGTTATCGGTGGACCTCGGCCAATGCCAGGCGGTCCCGTTCCTACCCCGGCCCCCGCGGGGGCGGGTTTCGACGGGAGGACCGCCTACGCCACGGGATACCAGATGGAGGAATCGATGTACGCCACCGACTACTCCCAGGCCAGCTACGGGGGTGGCGAGGGTGCGTACACCGCGAGGGCCCAACCGACCAGCCTTCTTGAGCAGGAGTACGCAGAGCCCGCGATGCCAGAGGAGGTCGAGCCCGAGACCCCCGCTGTCACGCCCGTCTGCGCCAGCTGTGGCAAGCCCACCGAGTGGATCGAGGAGTACAACCGGCACTACTGCTACGATTGCGACACCTATGCGTGATCGTCGCCCCGACGGTGGCTACTATGGGACCCTTCTCTGACGAACGGGTGCTTGTGACCGGAGGTGCCGGGTTCATCGGCTCCCACGTGACCGAGGCGCTCCTGGAACAGGGTGCACAGGTCATCGTGGTGGACGACCTCTCCACCGGCTCCGTGTCCAACCTTTCACACCTGGAGGGTGCCGGGGGTCTACGGATGATCGAGGCCAATGCCGCAACGCTCCCCGTGGCGGCCCTGGAGGGGGTGACCATGGGCGTCCATCTTGCTGCCCGCACGGAGGTGGCCGCCTCGATAGAGGACCCCGCGGGAACCGTGGAGGCCAACGTGCTGGGCTCGGTCCATGTGCTCGAGGCCCTCAACAAGGCGGGCGCCCGGTCCGCAGTGGTCGCCTCATCGGCAGCGGTCTACGGCGAGGTTCCCATCCCCGTGGCGGAGGACGGCCCCCACAGGCCGATGTCGCCCTACGGCGCGGGAAAGCTGGCCGTTGACCATTTCGTCCACTACTACGCCCACCACACCGACCTGGCCGTTTGCGCCCTTCGCTTCTTCAACGTGTACGGACCCCGCCAACATCCCCGAAGCCCGTACGCGGGGGTGATATCGGTCTTCGCGAAGGCCGCCCTCCTGGGAGAGGACCTCACCATCAACGGGGACGGCGGGCAGACCCGCGATTTCGTCAACATCGCCGACATCGTGAAGGCGATCCTCATCGCCCTGCGCACCCCGGAGGCGAGGGGCGAGCCAATCAACATCGGGACCGGTCACGGCATCTCCATCGAGGACCTTGCCCGGGAGATGATCTCGGTAGCTGGCAGCCCTTCTCGGGTGCGTCACGGTCCCGACAGACCGGGGGACATCCGTCATAGCGTGGCGAAGGTTGATAAGGCGGAATCCCTTCTAGGGTTCACACCTTCCGTGCCCCTTCGGGAGGGACTCGTGACCACCGTCGAGTGGATGCGGTCCCAGCAGCAGGGGTGAAGGGCCGGCGAGCGGTGGAACCCTTGGGCAAGATCAGGATCGACGTGATAGACAACGGAGGCCAGTGGACCCACCGGGAGTGGAGGGTCCTGCGGTACATCGGGGCGGAGACGAGGATCATCCCCAACACCACCCCACTGGAGGAGATCGAGGCCGACGGCCTTGTCCTCTCCGGAGGCGCCACCCGTGTCGAGTTTCGGCCAGATCTTCTGGGAAGGTGCAGCGATTACATCGACAACGGTGAGATCCCCCTCCTGGCGATCTGCGTCGGGCTCCAGTTCTTCGCCATGTACCTCGACGGGGAGGTGGGGTCATCGGAGGCGCCCGAGTTCGGTCGTACAGAGATCGAGGTGATCGAGGAGGACACCATCCTGAAGGGCCTTCCCGACAAGTTCGTCGCGTGGACGTCCCACAACGACCACGTGACCCGGCTCCCCGACGGCTTCAGGTCCATCGCCCGTTCCCAGCACTGCGAGGTCCAGGCGGCCGCCCATGACACGAGGCCTTGGTTCGGCACCCAGTTCCACCCGGAGGTGGAGCAGACCGAGCACGGCTACGACATCTTCACCAACTACAAGGAGTTCGTGGCCGAGTACCGCCGGTCCTAGCCACCTCCCCCTCCTAGCCACCTTCCCCCCCACGTTCGAAGAACGCCGACACCTCCGAGGCCAGGTCCTTCGTTCGCATCGGGGTCCAGTCCGGCGGGAAGGTACGCAGGTAGCGCTTCATGGAGAACCTCTCGTCCATCAGCACCACCACCCCGCGGTCCGTCTCGGTGCGTATCAATCGACCCGCGGCCTGGACGACCCTGTTCATTGCGGGGTTGACGTATCCGTACTCTTCCCCGCGTCCGGGACCGAACTTCGCGTCGAAGTACGTTTTCAGCGCATCCACCATCTTCGAGGGGGGGGCCAGGGGAAGGCCCATCACGATAACCGCCGACAGCAGGTTACCGATGTAGTCCACGCCCTCGCTGAGGGAGCCTCCCTGGACCCCGAGCAGGACCCCACCGGGACCCTTCCGGAGCTTCTTCAGGCGGTCCGTCAGCTTCTCCCGGTCCCGCTTGCCCATCCTGCGCTCCTCGACCAGCAGCTCCTTGCCACCGAGGGCCTGCCTGCCTGCACCCTCCAGGGTGTCCCGGATGGAGGAGAGCAGGGCGTAGGAGGGTGTGAACACGGCGACGTTGCCCGGCGTCGCCCGGAGCACGTCGGAGACCCCTCCCGCCAGACGGGCGTACATCTCGGGGCCCCTGGCGGTGTACTTTGTGGTCAGGCCCGGGGTCACGAGCACCAACCGGTTCTCGGGGGGGAACGGCGACCTGTACTCACCGTAGGCCGTTCGCTGGGGGTCCAGGCCCAGGAGGTCGGAGTACATCCGGACCGGCCAGAGTGTGCCAGACATGAGTATCGCCGCGTGTACGGAATCGAAACGCTCCCTGGTCACGGCCGAGGGGTCCAGCAGCCGGAAGTTAAGGCGGGCGCCCCCGTCCATGTTCAGGGTCCGTAGCACCTCCTGAGAGCCCTCGGGGAACCCCTGGAGGAATGTTGCCACCTCCGTGACGGCGGAGCCCCCCATCTCCTCCTCGGAGGACAGCTCCTTACCCGTCTCGAGCAGCGCGTTGACCAGATCGTCGTAGCCCATGGGCTCGAGGCTGGAGGCCAGGGAGCTCTCCACCGCATTGGTCCACGCCCCGGGCTCGACCTCGATCTCCTCTCCCCCGGTAAGGTCCCCCGCCATCTCCTCCATGCGCTCGCCCAGCTGGTTCATGGCGCGCCTCAGGTGGCCGTCCTGGCCCTTCAGCTCCTCCCCCGCCCGCTCCAGCAGGAACTGGGAGAGGCTTCCCGACGCCGCCTCCCGGGCCCGGTCAGGCAGGTTGTGGGCCTCGTCCACGATTATCACCACGTCCTCCCAGCCCCGTTCGATCCGATCGAGGATCGCCTCGGCCAGCTCGGGTACGAACACGTAGTTGTAGTCGCACACGACCACGTGGGCGCCCGCCGCTGCGTCAAGGGCCGCCTTGTGGGGACAGACCCCCGCCCGCTGGGCCATCTTCATCAGGTCCCCGACGTGCATGATGCTTCCCTGAATGCCCCTGACGACGGCCTTGTTGGGCCGCCGGTACGACCTGCACCGCCCCATCTTGACCTGGTTACTGCAGAACTCGTGGAAGACGGCGTGGTGGGTGGCGCTGGAGACCCGGGGGCACATGGCCTGCTTGGCGATCACGTCCACGACCTTGATGTCCTCCCGGGACCGGGAGTTCATCTTCTCCAGGGTCTGGATGGCTATGCGGTGCTGTGATTGCTTGGGAGTGAGGAACATCACCAAACGCCCCTCGTCCAGAGCATGCTGGACGGTGGGCACGAGCACCGAGGCGGTCTTGCCGATGCCCGTGGGGGCGTGGGCCACCAGCAACCCGCCGTTCGCCACCGTCTCCCTCACATCATCGAGGAACCTGAGCTGACCCTTTCGCGCCCGATTGTGAGGGAACATCGGGTAGGCCCCCCGGTCCACGAAGTCCCTGTCACCACCCCCCATGTCCACCGAGGAGCCCGCCTCCGTTCGCTCCTCGAGCCATCCCATCTTCTCCCAGTCCCCATCATCCAGGAGGGTGGCCACGGAGAACCGGCGCAGGGGGAGCACA
>JAUVRF010000434.1 GCA_030597775.1 Methanobacteriota archaeon
TAAGGCGGATCTCATCAGGTTCCTCAGGGGTTCTCACTCCATCCGCCTCGGATTCACCATTCATCTATTAGCGGCACTTCGACCGTCCCGTCTATTATCTTTCCACGCAGTTCCTCTGCGAACTCCTTCACGTCCTCTGACACCATGTTCCCGAAGATCGGAATGTCCAAGGACCTGTCTTCAAGGGACAACGGCATCTCGTAGTTCTCGGCTCTGAACTCGTCGAAACGATCTTCCGTGATGGCGTCGAAGACCTTGTCAAGTAACACGTCCCACACCCAGCTCGTGCACCCGATCATTGTGTCGGGGTGCTCGGAGACGATGTCCTGGTACTCCTGTATCGAGTAGATACCATTCTCCTTGGCCTCGAGTGTGCCAGACTCGTCGTCCATCCCGACGAACACTACGTCGCATCCCGCCTCAGCCAGGCTCGCGACGCCGTCCCTGGTCTTGATGGGGTCGACGTAGGCCCCTATGACGACTCTGAAGACCTCGATCTCCTCGTTGACATAGTGTGCCCCTGACCTGAAGGCGGCACTCATGAGCATGGTATCCCTGGGGCCGGCTATCGCTTGGACCACCCCGAGCTTGTTCGTCTCGGTGATCTTCGCTGCGATGGCCCCAGCCAAGAAGCTGAGGTCCGACGCCTGGTACGCGTTGAGGGCCACCACGTTCTCGGGAAAGGAGTCGATGGAGATCGAGGTGGACTCGTACTGCTGGATCCAGTAGACATCGGGATAGCTTGGCGCCACGGCCCTCATCGCCTCCTCGAACTCGTCCGTCGTCAGGTAGATGACATCGTTCTTCTCCACCAAAGTCCTCAGCAGGGACTCAAGCTGCGTGAAATCTATCTCCTCAGCCCATGTGATCTCAAGGTTATACTTCTCCTCAAGGTTGAGGACCGCGTTGGCTGCGGCGGGATCCCACAGCCCTTCGTCGTGGAACCCCCACATGACTACAGCCACCCTCAGCTTCTCCTCTTCCTTCGGCCTCGTCATCCAATACGCCGTTGCGCTGGCAACTAGTAACACGATGATCGCGGGGACCAACCATTTTTGCGAAATTCCGCTACTTCGCATTTTATCTCACCTTGTTTCCTGTCTTGCGTTTGGTATCCGGTTCATCTGATGCCGTTGAAGAATATATAAGTCGTTATATAAGTGAGTTATAACCTCGTTCTTGGAGTGGTGTGAATGTCCAAGAGGAGTACCGATCAAGTGAGCACGGGGAACATCGTAATTGGTTTGCCCTGTGAGTACGTGACAGCCCACCTGCTGCCCCTCGTCAGGAGGCTGCTCGCCCAAGAGCTGGTGAACAAGCATGGCATGAGCCAGATCTGGACCGCGAAGGTCCTGAACGTGACCCAGCCAGCCGTCTCCAACTACCTCCACTCTGAGACGCGTCTCAGGAGAGGCGCCTTGGAGGAGGGTGTCGAGGATGCTAGGAACGCTATGGCGGGGCTGGCTGAGGACCTCATCAACGGCAGGCTGACCCAGTTCGATGCCATGAGGCGGGTATGCGGCCTCTGCGTTCAGATGAGGGGCTCGGGTCCCATCTGCTCGATGCACGGGGAGGATATCCCCTCAATCCTGCCCGGTCAATGCTCCTTCTGCCTGAGGGACCTGACGGAGATAAGACAGAAGCCTCTGGATGACTTCGAGTATGTCGAGGAGGTTAGGAGGGCCATCCGCCAGATAGAGAGGACGAGGGAGATGACAGCTCTCATCCCGGAGATCGGGATGAACATCGTATACGCCAGACCCGGAGCCGAAAGCGTCGAAGACGTCGTGGGGGTCCCCGGTAGGATACATCCCGTCGGTGGGAGGCCACGGGCATCCAGTCCGCCTGCGTTAGGGGGCTCAAACCACGTGGCGAGAGCGGTCCTGACCATGATGCAGTTCGAGCCCTCCCTCTGCTCTGCGATCAGCCTCAGGTTCGACTGGGAGTTCGTCGAGATCTGCAAGGAGCTGGGCCTGGTCGTCTCGTCCTATGATAGGAAGGAGGAGCCCCGAGACGTGAAGAGCGTCGATGGCAGGACCATACCGTGGGGCGTAAGGCGCGCCGTTGAAGGAATGGATCAGATCCCTGAGGTAATCTACGATCTGGGGGATCTTGGCAAGGAGCCCATGATCTTCCTCTACGGTCACACCGCAACCGAGGTCGCCCAGACGTCCGTGAGGATCGCTCAACTGTATTCGAGGAGACATTCAAACAGAAAAAAGGGTGGAAAAGATTCCCGGGTATAGCCTTATCTTTCGCTTTCGAAGCCCAGTCTATCGCTCATGCCTGATATTCTCAACGCTTTCAGGACGACGTATCCCAGGATAGAGCCGGGTATGCTACTTGCGGCGAATGCCACCCACCAAAAGGCTATCGTGAACGCCTTGCCAAGGTATGGTGCAACGACGAGGGCGCTTATGGTAGCTCCGATGAAGACGGTGCCCAAAGGCTCGGCAAGAGCCGCTAAATCAGTTTTCTTGACGTACTTGTAGACGAATCCCACGACCAAGGCGCCGGGCATCCCACCCGGGA
>JAUVRF010000141.1 GCA_030597775.1 Methanobacteriota archaeon
ACCTTGGATTGGCGACCGTACTTGGTGATGATCTCTCTTGGTTCCTTGACCTCTACGATCTTGAGATCCAATTGGTCGATGGCTTGATTCGGGCGGACGTCGGCGACATACATGGGGCTCATCGACGCTCACGTCCTTCCCCTATATGATGGTTTCGGCACGCATCGCCGAAAGACGAACAAAGCGCGGGGCCATCGAAAGGCCTTTATCGACCAGCCACGATTCACCCCCCGCCGGGCCCCGAACGCGGCCCAGGTCGTGTTGCCATGAACGTAATGGAGTATAGCGCCAAGGAGATGTTCCAGCAGTACGGCATCCCCACGCCGGACGGGTACACCATCACCTCCCCGGAGGAGGTCCAGGAGGTCATGTTCCCCGTGGTCGTCAAGGCCCAGGTGCAGACCGGTGGCCGAGGCAAGGCGGGCGGCATCAAGTTCGCCGCCACGACCGAGGAGGCCCGCCGGATGGCAGGGGAGATACTGGGCATGGACATAAAGGGCCACACCGTCCGCCGGGTGCTGATCGAGCGTCGCCTCAACGTGAACATGGAGCTCTACCTGGGCTACGTCGTGGACCGGTCGGCCAGAAAGATCAGATGCATCGCCTCCGCCGCCGGCGGCATGGACATCGAGTCGGTGCCAAAGGACCGGCTCTTCTCCCACCCCTTCGACCTGGAGGACTTCATGAGCGACACGTCCCTGGACAGGATGGTCGAGATGCTGGGCCTGTGCGGCATCCACAACGACGCCACCAAGGACCTGGCGAAGCGCCTCTACCAGCTCTTCACCGAGAAGGACGCCACCCTGGTCGAGATCAACCCCCTGGTCATCACCCACGAGGGGGAGCTGATCGCCGCCGACGCCAAGCTGGTCATCGACAACGACGCCCTGTGGCGCCATACCGACCTGCCGGCACCGGAGGACGAGTTCACCCCCCTGGAGAAGCGGGCCCGGGCCGAAGGCATCGCCTTCGTCCAGCTGGACGGGGACATCGGCGTCATCGCCAACGGGGCGGGCCTCACCATGGCCACCCTGGACGCCCTCAAGTCCGTGGGGGGCGAGGGTGGTGTGTTCCTGGACCTGGGGGGCACCGACGATCCCGAGCAGGTCAAGAAGGCCTTCCGCCTCATGAAGGACGCCAAGCCCAAGGTGGTCCTGCTCCACATCTTCGGCGGCATCACAAAGTGCGACACGGTCGCCATCGGCGTGCGCGATGTGCTGGCGGAGGAGTGCTTCGAGGCCCCCGTGATAGCCCGTATCAAGGGCCGGAACGAGGGCCTGGCCCGCCAGATCCTCAAGGACGCGGGCCTGATCGCCGCCAAGAGCCTCCAGGAGGCGGCCAAGCTGGCCACCGAGGCCGAGGGAGGCGAGTGCTGATGGCCATCCTGGTAGACCACGACAACAAGGTCCTCGTCCAGGGTATCACCGGCCACCAGGGTCAGTATCACACCCAGGCGATGCTCAACTTCGGCACCAACATTGTGGGCGGCGTCACCCCGGGCAAGGGCGGACAGGAGGTCCACGGGAAGCCCGTCTTCAACACCGTGCAGGAGGCCGTCGACGCCACGGGCGCCAACTCGACCTGCGTCCTGGTGCCCCGCAAGTTCGCCTTCGGAGCCGTGAAGGACGCCATCGAGGCGGGTATACATCTCCACGTGGTCATAACCGAGCACATCCCCGTCCACGACGTGATGAGGTTCGTCAGGGCCGCCATCGACGCTGGCCAGCAGGTCATAGGCCCCAACTGCCCCGGCGTCGCCAGCCCTGGCAAGGGCAAGATAGGCATCCTGCCCGACAACATCTTCAAGCAGGGCAACGTGGGCGTGGTCTCCCGGAGCGGTACCCTGACGTACGAGATCGTGAACAGCATCTCGGAGTACGGCCTGGGCCAGAGCACCTGCGTGGGCCTGGGCGGCGACCCGGTCACCGGCACCTCGTTCATAGATGCCCTCCAGATGTTCGAGGCCGACCCCGAGACCAAGCAGATGGTCCTGGTGGGCGAGATCGGGGGCTCCGCCGAGGAGGAGGCGGCCGCGTACGTCAAGGACAACGTCACCAAGCCAGTCTTCGCCTACATCGCGGGCCGCAGCGCGCCCCCGGGCAAGACCATGGGCCACGCTGGTGCCATCATTTCCGGTTCCAAGGGCGACGCCGCGTCCAAGACGGCGGCGTTGGAGGCCGCGGGCATCGCCGTTGCAGAGTGGCCCGTGGACATCCCCCGGCTCATCCTGGGGGAGCTGTGAGGGACTATCCGTCCTTGGGCGGCCTGGGTATCATGGCCTCCAGCTCGGCCACCGTCGGCTCGTGGTCCAGGTACTCGTCGTCCTCGTCACCCAGGTCCTCTTCCAATTCCGAGATTATCTCCTCGGCGGTCTGCTCGGGCTCCTCTTCCCCAAGGGGCTCCTCGTCCGAGGGCTCCGCCTTCCGCTTTCCTCCAGAACCTATCCTGTAGTAGCCGGTGACGTGGCCCGCCAGGACGCCGAGGGCTGCGATGAAGAGGATGAGACCGATGGCGATGAGGTAGTCCGTCCAGGGGGTGGGTTCCTCGCCGCCCTCTTCCGCGGCCGATATCACGGCGAGGGCCTGCGCCGAGGTCTGGGTGTCGAGGCCGAACATGGTGTAATAGTAATAGTGCCAGCCACCGTTCGACCAGATGATCCTGCCTTCTCTGGTATCGTTGACCCTGATCGTGTAGTTGCCCTCCTCGGAGTACGTATGGTATAGGGTCATGTTGATCGACTCATTGTCCTCGAACACGTAGTCCCATGTCTCGAGGGCGCTTCCATCTCCCCAGTCCACAGAGAAGTTGCCGGACGTACGGCCGACGTAGGTCAGCTCGATGGGAAGCTCCAGCTCCTTGCCGGCCACCCCATTGAGGGTGGGCGGGATCCGGAAGAACCGGAGCGACCAGTTCGTAGGATTGAGGTCCACGAAGACCGGGCCGACCCGGATGGAGTCCTCTCCCGACATGTAATCGACCCATACCATGTACTCGTTGGAGGACAGGTCCGCGAACAGGTAGCTATGGATCCCCGAGCCATCGATGTCCACGATCGCGGTCGTCGGATGGGCCGAGCCGATCTGATTGGTGGAGATGAGTCCCGGGATGTACTTCGTGCTTGTGCCCGTGAGCAGCGGCTCCCATTCCCTCCACTCCAACTCGATGGCGCTCAGGAGGTTGGATGAGGCGTAGACCTCGGCGTAGTGCAGCGGGTCCTCCTGGGGGTACGTCCTGGTCCTCAGCTCGAGGACCACCTCGGCCACGTTCGAACGGAACGCGTCCCCGTAGAGGTTGACGATCTCAAGGACGGCGTACCTGATGTCCCCGGGGGGAACGCGCAGCGTCGCGTTGTCCACGTAGAACAGGTCCACCGTGGTGAGCAGGTTCTCGGGTCTCACTATCTGGTCCATGTCGGGATCGTCCGACAGGTAGAGGCGGTACCCGGTGAAGTAGCGGGTCGAGTTCCAGACCGTCCACTGGAACCGGGCGGCGTTGAAGTCCACGTCGGTCACCATCAGCTGGATGCCGGCAGGTATGGCGGCCAGCACCGAGACCTCCAGCGTGCGGCTGCGATGGAGGTCGCCGTCGGATGCGTTCAGGATGATCACGTAGACACCCTCGTCGTCGTACGTGTGCTCGACGACGGCTCCCGTCCCGTGGGTCCCGTCCCCGAAGTACCAACGGAAGGTGATATCGTCGCCGTTGTGGTCCCAGCTGCTGGACGCGTCGAAGGAGACGGGCACGGACACGTTCGTGAAGAAACCGTACTCCACCTCGATGAAGGGCGCCAGCTGTCGCTCCTTGATGATGACGGTGAGACCGATGCCCACAGTGGAGTTCCCACCCATGGCCGTCACCGCGAAGTTGCGCGGCCCCACCGGGTTGTCCAGTATCGTGGTCACATCGATCCGGAAGGTCCTATTGGACAGGGCAGGGATGTAGATGTCCTCCACGGGGAGCGTCAGGGAGAAATCTATGGTGCCCGGGTATGCATTGACGGAGATGTCGTAGACGTCGTCCCGGTTGCCCAGGTTCTCCAGAGTCAGATCGAACCACCCCGTGTCCTCCTGGAGGATCTCGAGCACCGAATGCTCTGCCGTCATCTTGGATTCGTGGTGCTCCGCCAGTACGGTGTACTCGGTGCTCCACACGTTGTTGGACTCGTTCGACTCCGGCACCTTCTGATAGACATCCGCGACCAGTGTGATATCGTGGGTACCCGCGACCGCCACCCAGAGATCGCCTCCCAGGTTCGAACTCTCCCCGGGTTGCAGGTCGTCGTTCATGAGGACCTTGATCATCTCGTCATCGATGAAGAGGGCCATCTCGAACGTCCCCGTCGGGGTGCTGCCTTTGTTGGCAATGAAGATATCCAGGGTCACCCCCTGCCCCTCGTAGACGCCCTCCTCGGGCCAGATGTCGACGCGTTCGATGATGATATCCGCTGCATCCTTCTCGAACATATCGTAGGCGTCAAGATAGACCGAGGTCCACAGGTTGGTCAGGTTCCACATCCCGGCGACCAAGTTCTCCTGGGTCAGGTTCCAGAGGTTCGGGTCGTAGCCCCGGGCCCCCTTGAAGGTGACGCCCGAGTCCCAGTTGGCCACGAAGGTCTCCAGCATGAGAACGTACGTCGAGCCCAGGGTCACGGTGTTCAGGTCGATGTCTTCGAACTGGACCTCGGGTCCGTGGCGGCCGTTGACGAATTCAGCCAGCTCGCGCACGACCCGGGCGGGGTCCGAGACCCGCTCCACCTCCGGTAACGGGTTGCTCATCAGGTCCACGTGGGCGTGGCGGAGGGCATTGTCGGTCCAGGTCCGGGCCTCGTAGTAGCTGTGATATGTCGCGCCCTGGGGGTCGTAGCCTGGGGGATTGCTGTGGTCCAGCCGCGTCCAGTCGGTGTGACCGAACTGGGTGATGTCCATGAGGTAGTGGGCCATGAGGCCCCCGTAGTATGCGGCGTAGTGCTGGTCCGGGTCGTACCTCACGGACCCGTTCATCAGCCAACCATAGATGTGGTCCACAGTCTGGTTGTACAGCTGGGACACCCGGCGCGCCGCGTCCCCCTCGGGCGGGTCCCACCCGGCCCTGGGATGGAGGTACATTGTGTGGTTGTC
Source organism: Methanobacteriota archaeon (assembly GCA_030597775.1). Classification (GTDB taxonomy): domain Archaea; phylum Thermoplasmatota; class DTKX01; order DTKX01. The sequence continues at coordinate 5,118 of JAUVRF010000141.1, forward strand.
CCAGTCCTTCCAGTACGAGTCGGGATCGTCGGTGTACGCGTTGATGTTGTCCGTCTTCGTCGGGCCCGACAGGTCGTTGTCGGCGTCGAAGGAGTAACCGTAATCGGTCTCGTTCCGGATGTACCAGTCCGTCATCCAGGTCAGGAGCTCGGGGGAGGTGTAGGTGGCCGTCCGGAGGGCGATGTCGCAGGTGATGTCATGGAGGCCGAAGTTGGTGAACTCCACGCTGGTGGAACTGCCGTTGCCCCAGGCCAGGGAGCCGAAGGAGGTGGCGGGTACGGCCACCATCAGCAACACAGCGAGCAGGGCCACGGCCCTGGCGGTCCTCGGAACCATCCACCGTCCATGAACCGAAGGGTGATATTAAGTTGTTGATACTGGACGCATGGCGCTACATCGCCCTTTTCACGCCCCATCCCACCATGAGGGCGATGATGAGGGCCGGCAGGGCAATGGACAGGAAGGGCCTGCCCTCGAAGAGCAGGTCAGCATACAAGATGCGGTAGTACACGAACAGCAGCACCGACACGATGAAGAAGGTGAGGGTGAAGGCGGCGCGT
>JAUVRF010000403.1 GCA_030597775.1 Methanobacteriota archaeon
CCCTGGGCGTCTGTCACGATCAGCAGCACGACATACGAACCGGGCGACGTGTAGGTATGGGTGACCGATACACCGCTGGTCGTGTCGCCGTCGCCGAAGTCCCACTGGTAGCTCAGGGCGTCGCCGTCCGGGTCGGTCGAGCCGGAGGCATCGAAGGTGATGATCTCGTCCACCGTCACGTTGGTCTTCGAGGCGATCAACTCGGCCTCTGGTCGGTCGTTCTCCTCGGGGATGTTCGGGGCGTCGCCGATGACAATCACCATTCGAGCGGTGTTGTTCGCCTCTCCATCGGTGACCTTCCAGCGTATGACCCTGGGTCCCTCTTCGGTGTAGGTATGGGTAGTGGTGGGCTGCCGGGAGGACGTGCCATCGCCGAAGTCCCACTCGCCCGAGAGCGGGTCATCGTCGGCGTCGAAACCGCTACCCTCGAAGTTGATCGGTTCCGAGACGTTGTACACCCCTGGCAACGGAGAGCGGATGATAGCGATGGGAGGAATATTGTCGGCCGAACCAGGAATGACGGTGATGCGGGCCGTGTCGGTGTCCTCGAAGTCACCATCGGAAACAGTCAGTGTGACGGTGTATAATCCCGAGTCCGCATAGGTCACTTTGACGACCTTGCCCCGGGCGTCGGTACCGCCGCTCCCATTGCTGGAGTCGAAGTCCCAGCGGTAGGTGAGTGTCTCATCGTCCAGGGTCCGGTCGTACGAGCCGCTGCCGTCCAGGGTCACGGACTCACCCTCTTCAACGGTCTGGTCGCCTCCAGCATCGGCCACGGGGGGTGGGAATGCCGCTGCTGCGGGGGGGGCGAGGAGGGTGAAACCAGACAGGATTAGCAACAGTACCAGGGATATGGTGGTGATTCGCCTCACGAAGATACCTCTCTTGGCAGCGCTCGTTACGCTCTGGCTGAATTATGACCAAGGGTGTAATTAAACCTTCCCATCCCGTTGGGGCCAGGGTCACGTTGCATCCATGCTCACTTGGATCGTGGACAATTCGCCATCTCGAAGCCCTTATCATCATCCTCGGCGTTCTCCGATACCGATGTGGGAGGTCCGCGTGGCCGGTGCTGGACAGACCCCCTTTGGCAGGTCCAGGGGATCCATCGGGAGCCTTGCCGACGAGGCTGCCGAGACCGCTCTTGAGAGGGCAAACGTGGGCGATGTGGATGCGGTGGTGATCGGCTCGATGTCCCCCATGGGCACCATCGGCGAGGCTCACATCTCATCCAAGATAATGGACCATCTGGGCCTGACCCCCCGTCCCGCCATCCGTGTGGAGGCGGGTCCAGCCACCGGAGCCGCCGCCCTTCACGTGGCCTTCTGGGCCGTGTCGTCGGGCCAGCACGAGACAGTTCTGGTGCTCGCCGCTGAGAAGCTGTCCCATCTGGAGCCACGGGAGGCGTCCGGCATCCTGTCCCGCATCGCAACTCCAGAGGAGAGGGCGCTGGGCCTCACCATGCCCGGCATGACCGCCCTGATGGCCAGGGCCTCCATGGCCCGCCACGGCGCCACCGACGAGGACCTGGCCGACCTGGCAGTGAAGGCCCACAGGAACGCCAGGTCCAATCCCAATGCCCATCGGAGGAAGGCCCTCAGCAGGGAGGATGTCCTGGCCGATCACATGGTGGCCGAACCCCTCAGGCGCTACAACTGCGCGCCGCTCGCCGACGGGGCGGGGGCGAGGGTACTCACCTCCAAGGACCGGGGACCGGTCAGGATCTCGGGCATCGGAGCCGCCACGGACCGCCTGAGGTACGCCGATCGGCGGGTGATGGACGGGTTCCCCGCCAACAGCGCCGCGGCCAGCAAGGCGTTGAGGATGGCCAAGATCAAGACCGGGGACATCCACCTCCTGGAGACCCATGATGCCTTCTCCAACCTGGAGTGGTCGAACCCCGAGGACCTTGGCCTCCTCGGTAGCGGTCAGGGTCTGGATGCGATGAAACGGGGGGAGACGGACCTGGGCGGTCGGCTTCCCATCAATCCCTCGGGGGGCCTCACCTCCAAGGGGCATCCCGTTGGGGCCACGGGCCTGGGTCAGGCCGCCGAGGTGTTCTGGCAGCTGGCGGGCGAGGCCAAGGGTCATCAGGTGGACGCCGCGGTTGGCATGGCCCACAGCATCGGTGGCTTCGGCGCCAGCGTGTTCGTGACGGTGCTGGAGATGGCCTAGCGCAACATATTTCAGACCATTGTACCCTCACGTGGTCCCAAGCAGGGGTAGCTAAGCTTGGCCAACGGCGCGGGACTTAAGATCCCGTCCTTTAGAGGTCCGTGGGTTCGAATCCCTCCCCCTGCACCACACCTTCGGACCAACGGTTGCGAAATGATTTATTAGAGAGCCATCATTCACCCCAACGTGAGCTTCGTCGAATGGCTGACCGACCCCGTCATTATTAGCCGGTATCTGGTCAATGCCTACTTCATCGTAATGGCGATCATATCCCTCGTCGCCATTCTCCTGGCGATCCACACCCGCTTCAAGTGGATGGCCGTCTACCTCTGGATGATGGCAGGCCTCATCGGGCTGGTCTGGGAGGTTACCCTCTTCCTGTCGGGTTCTCGCGACTATGCCCTCGGAAACTCGGGCGAGCTCCTCTACCATGCCCTCACGGAGGGTGGGTCGGGTCTCGTCATCACCTTCGTGTTCGCCAACTGGATCGGTCTCATCG
>JAUVRF010000419.1 GCA_030597775.1 Methanobacteriota archaeon
CTCGATCGCCGGGCTTCAATCTAGCGAGGGAGACTAAATACCTTTTGGGTCAGCGCTCGCCGCGCTGGCCAATTGACCGTTCGCCGGGCACCTCGGGCACTCCAGGTATCAGATCGAGGGCATCTGGTAGATGCTGGGGATCTCCTCGTGGGACTCTTTCTCCGCCGTCAGGTCGGGTTCCACGATGTCGACCCAGATCTTCCGGCCGCCCCAGCGGGACCGCTTGAGGTCCAGGAGCGCTCCGTGGGCCGAGCCCTTGTCGATCTCGACGGTGCTCTTCTTCGCCTCGATCTCTATGTGGCCGATGAGGTTCTCGGGGAGACGGGTCTGTCGCCGCACCAGCTCCAGCACGTCAAGCATCTTGGCCCCGTCGTCGGTTCCCATGTCCAGCTCGACGGTGACCATGCCGTATCTGTTGGCCAGCTCGTCGTAGTCGACCATGTACCGGACGCGGTCCTCCCGGGCGGGCTCCGGCAGGGTGGCCAGCTCGATGCTGGTGTTGGCCCAGCGCTCGATGGCCTCCAGATAGTGCATCTCCTGGATGGTCACGAAGGTGACGGCCTTGCCCTTGCGGCCCATCCGGCTGGTCCGGCCGATCCGATGGACGTACGACTCGGGGTCCTCGGGGATGTCGTAGTTCACGACGAGGGAGGTGTCCTCGATGTCCAGGCCCCGGGCGGCCACATCGGAGGCCACCAGGATGCGCACCTGGGACTCGCGGAACTTGTCCAGGACCCTCTCCCGCTTGGTCTGGCGGAGGTCGCCGTGGAGCTCTCCCACGCCGTAGCCCACCTCTCTCAGTCGTCGTGCCACCATGTCGACGGCCACCTTGGTGTTGCAAAAGACGATGGTCAGGTCGGGTTTGTCCTCGTCCAGTAACCTGGAGAGGGCCCAGATCTTGTTCCGGCGACCCACACGCAAGTAGATCTGCTCCGTCGACTCGACGGTCATGTCGTCGTCGGCGGACACCCGGATGTACACCGGGTCCCGCATGTAGCGATTGGCCAGGGCCCTGATCTCATCGGGCATGGTGGCGCTCCAGAGCATGGTCCTCCGCTTGGGGGTCTTCTCGAGTATCCACTCTATGTCCCCGATGAACCCCATGTCCAGCATCCGGTCCGCCTCGTCCAGGACCGCGGTGCTGATATGGTCGAGGGTCAGGTCGCCACGGCGCCTGAGGTCCATCACACGGCCCGGGGTGCCTACCACGACGGCGACGCCCCTGGCAAGCTTGTCTATCTGGGGTCCGATGGATGCACCACCATAGACCGCCACGACCTTGAACCCCGGTACGTCCTGGGCGATCCGTACGAACTCGCCCGCGACCTGGACGGCCAGCTCCCGGGTGGGCACCATCACGATGGCGGCAGGCCCCTCCTTGATGCCCGCGAGGGTCTGGATGAGGGGCAGGGCGAAGGCGGCGGTCTTACCCGTTCCCGTCTTGGCCTGGCCTATCAGGTCCTGATTACCGAGGACCAGTGGAATGGTCCGCTGTTGAATGTCAGTGGGAGTGGTGTATCCCATGCGCTCGCAGGCTTGGGTCATCGCTTCGTCTAGCCCTAGGGCATCGAAGGTATCGCGTACAAGTCCCTCCAAGGGAGCATCGCTAACCCCTGCGTTATCGTCATTGCTTTCATCGTTGGGCATACAGATGCCTCGTCAGGGGCGGTGTGTAATCGCTGGGTCTTTGGCAGAGATTGGCACACTCCCCTTGAAAAGGGGAAAGGTGCCGTGGGCCGGGCTCGAACCGGCGACCTCAAGATCTCTGCCTTGGTCTGCGCAAGTCTTCAGTCTTGCGCTCTCCCAGCTGAGCTACCACGGCCTTCCAGTCGGAGCATGGAATAGGCTCCCCTATATTAAAGATTGTGCTTCAGGTCACGAACCTGTGGAACTGGCTACGCGGTCATATCCAGGTAGAACCACATGTTCATCCCCTCGCCCTCCGTGACGTAGTGTTCGGACCCTTGGTAGGTCTTCCCGGCGCAGTCGAAGGTGTACTCGACGAAGATGTGGTAGGTCTCCCACTGGCTGGCGGAGAACGAGATGGCGTCCATCGGGGCCTCGTTGTGGGCCGAGACCCGGCCATCAAAGACCGTCGGATCGGCCATGCGGACGTCGGTCGAGTCCTGGACCAGGATGGTCACCGTAACGTCCGTCATCGTACGGGTGCCATGGTTGTCGATGCGGGCATCGACGTTGATACCTCCCATGATGCCCTCGTTGTACTTGATGATGAGTTCCGCGTCGGCCCTGGGGATCGCCACCAGGTAAAGCACGGGGATCAGGATGATCGCCAGGATGAATATGATTATCACGATGCGTCGGATCCTCCCGACCGTGGGGCCGGTCCCGGGGTCGTATACCACGACCTGGCCACCCCTGCCTTCGGCGGTCTCCTGCCGCTTCCGCTTCGTCTCCTCTTCCTCGACCATCTGCTGGACCTCGGGGTCCAGACCCACACCCGCTACGATGGGTGCGATGTCGTCCGCGGCCCGGGAGTCCTCCTGGTCAGCGCCTGCCATCGTCACGTCACCCCAGCAATGTGCCCATGAGGGTGGTCACGGGACCGGGTACGAACAGTCGATGATCCTTCTCCATCCTTGACAAGGCCACGCC
>JAUVRF010000602.1 GCA_030597775.1 Methanobacteriota archaeon
CGTGTCCCAGCTGGGCAAGACCCCGGGCCAGCTCCAGGCCGTGACGCTCCTGGCCCCCGGGCGATGGAGGGAAGAACGACGTCACCAAGGCCACCCTCATCGGGTCATCAGCTCCGTGAGACCATGACTCCCCATTCCTCATCACCTTTCCAAGCGAATGGCCGGGGACGACCCGGTCAACCGCCACAGATGTTCTCCAGACCCTCCAGGGTGTTGTCCCAGTCCAGGTCCTTGGCCTGCTCGTAGGCCTGGTCGCTCAATCTCGACCAGGTGTCCTCGTCGGACAGCCCGGCCACCACCTGGCCGAAGTTCTCCTCGTTGTACGGCACCGACCCCTTGATGAGCTCGAGGCCGGTGCGCCATTCGGGGACCAGCACCGGCAGCCCGTAGGAGATGTACTCCAGGTGCTTGGCGGAGAACCCCTCGCACCTAAGACGGTCCCGGGAGCAGGTGACCAGGCCCAGCTGGTACCCCGTCAGCACATCGGTATCCTTGGCAAAGCCCATGTAGTTAAGATCAAGGCTCCTGTCGGGGCGTGGAAAGCCGTCGACATCGATGTCGCATGCCTCCTGCCGGGACAGCCGCGACATCAACTCGAGCCCGGCCCAGTAGCCACCCAGGTAGCCCAGGTAGACCGCCCGGGGAGGCTGGGCGAAGCGGACCCTGCCGTCCTTGGCGTGACAACCGTAGCTCATCGTCCCCAAGTTCGGGCCGTCGTACCGGTACTTGCGGACGTACTCCCGGTACGTGTCCCAGTGGAACAGGACGTGGTCCGAGGACCGGTAGATGTCCATCTCCTCCTCCCGGAGGGTCTCGATGACCTCATCGGAGTACTCGCCACCGTACTCCAGCTCGTCCACGGCGGGAGTGGGACAATCGTAGATCTTGATGCAGGGCAGGTCCCGGGTCAGGATGTGGGCGTGGAGAAAGGACATGCATATGACAGCGTCGAACCTGTCCAGGTCCAGGACCTTCCGCTGGATAACGTCGGCCCATTTACGCATCTGGCTCACGAGTGCCTTCCCTCCCATAAGCCCGTACCTCAACGCATAGCTCACGAAGGGCTCCTTGACGCGCACGAGCTTCGTGTAGGCAAGATCCAGCAGGTCCACGGGGACCACCTCGTGCCCCCTGGCCTCCATGTACCTCCGGATCTCCAGCGGCCGCACCGCATTGGCATTGGGGGGGCCTGTGTGGGGCATCGCGACCTTCACCATTGTGCAGCCGTCCGTGTTTACTGGTCCAGACGGGCCTGAGTGCGTACCCAGCGAGGGAGCGGGAACATCATCCTCCCCGACGCAGGCATTCCTCCCGGATACCCGTGGGGGGATGACAGGGCGAACGCGACCTCAAACCCGTGGCCTTGTGGTGAGCCAGTCAAGGTGTCACTTTCCCCATACCCCTTAAGCATACCGAAATGGAACACCCTGATAGTCCGCCTTGCCCTCTTAGGCTCCCAAAGGCCCTCCCCCCTTGAAAGGCACGAAGGGACGGAGGTCCCGACCCGATGCCCAGGGAGGACCAAACCGAAAGATAAAAAACCCACGGGGGACATCGAAGTGCATCCCATCGGAGGAATGATAATGGGGAATCGTAGTTGGAGCCTAATAGTGATTATGATACTGAGCATGAGCTCAC
>JAUVRF010000029.1 GCA_030597775.1 Methanobacteriota archaeon
CCGCCAATGTCCTCCACCAGGTGGTCCTTCTCGATGTCCGAGTAGGCGTACACGACGGTCTTGCCCTTGGAGACCTTGTACAGGGGCGGCTGGGCTATGAAGACGTATCCCGCCTCGATGAGCTCCCTCATGTAGCGGAAGAAGAAGGTGAGCAGCAGCGTCCGGATGTGGGCACCGTCCACGTCGGCATCGGTCATGATGATGATCTTGTGGTACCGTGCCTTCTCCAGGTCGAACTCGTCGGCGATGGATGTGCCCAGGGCTGTGATCAGGGCCTGGATCTCGTTGTTCTTGAGGATGCGGTCTATGGGGGCCTTCTCCACGTTGATGATCTTGCCCCGCAGGGGCAGGATGGCCTGGAACTGCCGGTCCCTGCCCTGCTTGGCGGAGCCCCCGGCGGAGTCGCCCTCGACGATGTAGATCTCGGTTATCTCGGGGCGTCGGTCGGAGCAATCGGCCAGCTTGCCTGGCAGGGTGGAGGACTCCAGGTAGCCCTTGCGGCGGGTGAGCTCCCTGGCCTTCCGGGCCGCCTCCCGGGCCTTGGCGGCCATCTTGGCCTTTCCGATGATGGTCTCGGCCTCCCGGGGATGCTCCAGGAGGTACTCGCCCAGCTTGTCGTTGATGATGGACTCCACGGTGCCCTTCATCTCCGAGTTCCCCAGCTTGGTCTTGGTCTGGCCCTCGAACTGGGGGTCGGAGAGGCGCACGCACAGGATGGCGGTGATGCCCTCCCTGACGTCGTCGCCTGACATGGCGCTGTCGCTCTCCTTGGCCCCCTTCATGTTCTTGGCGTAGTCGTTGATGGTGCGTGTCATGGCCGCGCGGAAGCCCGACAGGTGGGTCCCGCCCTCCATGGTGTGGATGTTGTTGGCGTAGGCGTACACGCTCTCGGAGTACCCGTCGGTGTACTGGATGGCGACCTCCACCTCGGCCCCGTCCCCCTTCCCGAAGCTGTCGATCGGGGGCTTGTGGATGGCGTTCTTGTTCCGGTTGATGTACTCGACGAAGCTTATGATGCCGCCCTCGTAGTGGAAGTTCTCCTCGGCCCCCGTGCGGTCGTCGGAGACGTTGATGTGCACGCCCTTGACAAGGAACGCCAGCTCCCGCAGGCGGGCGGCGATTGTCTCCATGTCGAACACGGTGTTCGTGAAGATTTCCGGGTCCGGCTTGAAGGAGATGATGGTGCCCGTGCCCTCGGCCTTCGCCACCTTCTCCAGCGTGCTGACGGCATGACCGCGTTCGAAGCGCTGGTAGTGCTCGGTACCGTCGCGGAAGACCCTCACCTCGAGCCACTCGGAGAGGGCGTTGACCACGGAAACGCCCACGCCGTGGAGGCCACCGGAGACCTTGCAAGATTTAGTGTCGAACTTGCCCCCCGCGTGGAGCTTGGTGAGCACCAGCTCCGCCCCGGTCATCAGCGTTCCGCTGTGGATCTCGGTCGGTATGCCCCGCCCGTCGTCGGCAACGGTGAGGGAGCCGTCCTCGCGGATGAAGACGTCGATGTGTTGGCAGTACCCGACCATCGCCTCGTCGATGCTGTTGTCGACGACCTCGTTGAGGAGATGATGCAGCCCGTGCTCGTCGGTGGATCCGATGTACATCGCCGGCCGCTTGCGCACCGCTTCGAGGCCCTCGAGCACCTGGATGCTTTCTGCCGTGTAGGTCTCGTCCTGCGTGGAAAACCCATCCCTTCCTGTCTTTCGTCCGCTGCACGGTAGAGGTTAAGAATAGATCACCGAGTCGGGTCTACGCGCTCCTCCTTGGGGACGAAAAACTATATAAACGAACAGCTTAAAAGAACCTTCGGTCCAGGGGGGGTCTGGACACCCCTATTTTCGGCATGTCAAGCCGGAGGGGGCCCCGTGGGGCGGAGAAAGGGGTCCGTAAGGCATATCATCACCCCCCGCTATCACCTCCCCGTGCGCGCCGTTCTAGACGCCTCCGCGATACTCGAGGGCTTCGAGCCCGTGCCCCCGGACGAGTTCGTCGTGCCCCCCTCCGTGGTGGAGGAGATCTCCAAGGGACGGGCGGGCCGGAGGATGCTGACGATGGTCGACGCCGGCCTCGTCGTCAAGGCGCCCGGGGAGGCCGCGCGGGAGCTGGTGACGGCCCAGGCCCGGACGATGGGCGAGGAGGACCGCCGCTCCGGGACCGACGTGGACGTGCTCGCCCTCTCCCTCGAGCTGGGCCTGCCCTGCGTGACTGATGACTACTCCCTCCAGAACGTGGCGGCCAGGCTGGGCGTCGAGGCACGTCCATTCAAGGAGAGGGGGATCAAGGAGGTCTGGGACTGGCAGTACCGCTGCACCGGCTGTGGCAGGACCTTCGAGGAGGACGTGGGAGGGGGGGCGGAGTGTCCCGTGTGCGGTCGACCCCTGCGGTCCACGCCGCGACGATGAGACTCACGGCGGTATCAATTTATACCCAACCATCTGTAGACGGCAACGTGCTCCAGGTGACCCACCTCTCCAAGAGCTACGGCAAGACCCTGGCCGTTGACGACGTGAGCCTCACTGTGGAGAAGGGGGAGGTGCTGGGCCTCCTGGGTTCCAACGGGGCCGGCAAGTCCACCACGGTGCGGATGCTAGTGGGGCTGGCACGGCCGGACAGCGGCAGGGCCTGGGTCGCCGGGCATGACGTGCAGACCGACCCCATCCCCGCCAAGGCTGCGCTGGGATACCTGCCCGAGACCGTCACGATGTACGACCGGCTGACCCTGCGGGAGTACCTGGAGTTCCTGGGTCCCCTCTACGGCATCCTCGGCGAGCAGCTGGAGGAGAGGATCGACGAGCAGGTGGCAAGGGTCGAGCTGGAGCGCAACATAGACCAGGAGATGGGAACCTACTCCAAGGGAATGGTGCAGCGGGCCGCCCTGGCGGGCGCGACCATCCACGACCCCCCCGTCCTCATCCTCGACGAGCCCGGGACGGGGCTGGACCCCAGGTTCGTGCGCAAGCTCAAGGAGTGGGTCCGGGAGCTCTCGGAGGACGCCGCGGTGCTGATCTGCACCCACGTGACCTCCTTCGCGGCCGAGGTGTCGGACCGCCTGGCCATCATGCACAACGGCTCCATCCTGGCCACCGGGACGCTGACCGAGCTGCGGGTCGCCACGGGGGCCAATGACCTGGAGGAGACCTTCGTGCGCGTGGTCGAGGGCTGGTAGGAGGAGGTGGCGAGGATGGGTGCGGCCTTTCACATCTACAACCTCGCGGCCACCCTGGCCGTGCGCAGGTTCGTGGCGACCTACCGCAAGCACGTGCTCATGCTGGTCATCTTCATTATCATGGTCGTGTTCTCACTTGCGTTCCTGATCCGGGTCGCCATGATGGCCACCACGGAGGAGGGGGCCGCTGACCTCCAGCAGACCCTCACCGCAGGGGCTCTCGCGACCGTTGCGTTCGTGCTCCTCTTCGTCCGCGGCCTCGTGGACGTGCAGCGGGCGGTGCTCAAGGACCGCGCCCTCTGGTCCACGCTGACGGCTCCCATAGGCGAGGGGCGCGTCAGGGCGGGCCTGCTGCTGCGGACGATCGTGTTCCAGATGGGCCTCCTCGCCGTCGTGATGGGCACCTTCGCCCTGGTGCTGATGGCGGCCCCCGACAAGCCGAACCTCCCCCAGCAGGCGGGCCCCCTCATAGTGCTCGCGGGCCTGGCGGCCTCCGCCCTGCCCCTTCCCCTGCTCCTCAGCGGGATGGGTGTCAAGGAGGGGCGTCACAAGGTCATCCTGGGCATGCTCATCGCCCTGGAGGTGGTCTTCACCTCGGCGCTCATGTTCGATGCCCCCATGGAGTGGATGCTGGCCCTGGGCGTGGTCCTGCTGGTGGCGTGCGTGGTGGTGACGTACCTCGGACCCCCGGTGCTGGCCCCCGCCTGGTCCTCGGCAGAGGGCCAGAGGTACAGGCCCTCGGGCACCCATCGCGGTCTCCCACCCGCCTTCTCCGTCCTGTTGCCGAGGAACGACCCCATCTCCCGGGCGCTGTTCCGTCGGGAGATGGGACTCAGCTTCCCTCTCCGACAACGGGCATCCATGGCGGGCCTCAACGTGGCTGTGGTGATTGGCATGGTGGTGGTGAACATCCAGATCGGCCAGATCATGCTGGAGAGCGGTCTCGAGGACTACTACAGAACGCTGGTGACGCCCCTCATGGTGGGCCTTGGCATCTACGCCATATGCTACTTCCAGGCCACGATGCCCCTGGTCGATGGCGTGACGAGGGAAGGGCCCGCGTTCTGGGTGATGAGGACCGTGCCCGTGACCTCGAAGCGTTACATCGGGACCAAGGTCCGTCCATTGCTGGCCTTCATGCCGCTCAGCGCCGTGGCGGCCGGGTTCGCCCTTCCATTCGTGGTGGGCATGGGCTGGGAGGCCATGGCCGTCGGGGTGCTGAGCGCCGCGGCGGTATACATGGCCTTCCTGGGCGTGGGAGCCTGGGCAGGGGCCACGTATCCCAACCTGGACCACCACTCGAACGCCCCCCCGGACATCGTGCTGGCGTTCTACCTGATGTTCGCCTGCCTCTTCTTGGAGGGGTTCCTGCTGATACCCGTCGTGGTGATCGCCTTCATAGAGCCCCTCATCGGGGTGCTCGCGGCCCTGGTGGTCGTGCTGATCGGCTGGGGCATCATGAGGATGGGCATCATCGCGGGGGGCAGGTCGTTGCGCAGATTGGAGATAGGTTGACGACCCGTCCGCAGGGGAGGGCTCACTTGCCGTAGCGTCGCTTGCGGAGCTGATACGCCCTGATTGACCGTAGGAAGTCCACCTTGCGGAAGCCGGGCCAGTAGACGTCGGTGAAGTACAGCTCCGAGTATGCCAGCTGCCAGAGCAGGAAGTTGGATATGCGCTCCTCGCCCGAGGTCCGCAGTATCAGGTCAGGGTCGGGGATGTCCGAGGTGTAGAGGTACCTGGAGAACAGGTCCTCGTCGATGTCATCCACGGCGATCTTGGTGTCCACGGCGTCCTTCGCAAGTAGGCGGATGGCGTTCAGGATCTCCTCACGACCCCCGTAGGCCACCGCCAGGTTGAAGCTGTAATCGGTGTACTCGGCGGTCCGTTCCTCGGCGTACCGGATGGCCTCCTGGACCTCCTGGGGCAGGAGCTCCAGGTTCCCGATGGCCCGGATGCGTATCCGGTGCTTGTGGACCCGTTCATCATCCCCGGCCCTGCGGAAGTTCTTGGCGAACAGGGTCATCAGCTCTTCCACCTCCCCGGGGTCCCGGTTCAGGTTCTCGGTGGAGAAGGCGTACACCGTGAGCACCCTGACGCCCACCTCCACGCACCAGTCGAGAAGCTCCTCCAGCTTGTCCCTGCCCATCTCGTGGCCGTCCGAGGCGCCCAGGCCGAAGCTGTCCGCGAACCTGCGGTTCCCGTCCATGATGATGGCGACGTGACCGGGCACGGGGCCTTCCTGGACATCCCTGAGCAGCTTGTGCTCGTAGGTCCGGTAGACCGTGTCTGACACTGCCTTCCTGATATCGGACGTGGGCACACCTCTTGACCGTCACGTACCTGACAGACCATATATACAGTTATCGCAGGCGAGGGAGGAGCTGCCAGGGTCCACTGGGTGTCGGGGCGTTCACGGGTTTCCTGGCCGGTCATCTCCCCGCATCTGACCTCCACCCACCCCCCCCGAAAATGCCTTTAGGTCAGGGGCCCCTCACGTCATGGGACTAGCGTGGAATGGACCGAGAAGTACAGACCCAAGACACTCAGTGACGTGGTCGGGAACAACAAGGCGGTCCAGTCGTTGCTCTCGTGGGCACGGTCCTGGGAGAGCGGCAAGCTCCCGAAGAAGCGGGCCGTGATCCTCGCCGGGAGCCCGGGCGTGGGGAAGACCAGCGCCGCCCATTCCCTGGCCTCCGACATGGGGTGGGGCGTGATCGAGCTGAACGCCTCGGACACCCGCAACGCCGACGCCATCAAGCGGGTCGCGACGGCCGGGGCCCTCAACCAGACCTTCACCGATACAGGGGAGTTCCTCACCTCCGACGAGGGTGGCCGCAAGCTGATCATCCTGGACGAGGCGGACAACCTGCATGGTAACACCGACAGGGGCGGGATCCGGGCGATACTGGACACCATCCGAAAGACCCATCAGCCCATCGTGCTCATCGTGAACGACCTCTACGGACTCACCCGCCACTCCTCCACCTTCAGGACCCAGTGCCTCACGGTCAAGTTCTCGAGCATCTCCGCACGGTCGATCAAGCCCGTACTGCGGAGGATCGCGCTGGCGGAGCACGTGGACGTGGAAGACGCGACCCTGGAGGCCATCGCCCAGCGGACATCGGGGGACCTGCGGTCCGCGATAAACGACCTCCAGGCCCTGTCGGAGGGCCGCAGCTACGTGGGGCTGGAGGACGCTGACGCCGTGGGCAGGCGGGACAACAGGGTGACGATGTACGAGGCCATCCGGACCATCCTGAAGACGGACAACATCCGGGCGGCCAAGAAGGCGGCGAACGAGCTGAACGAGGACCCCGAGTTCCTCCTGCTTTGGCTCTCGGAGAACGTGCCCGTGGAGTACAAGGAGCTGGACGACCTGGCCCGCGGGATGGAGGCGGTGGCCCGTGCCGACCTGTTCCTCCAGAGGGCCAGGAGGACCCAGAACTACCGCATGTGGGCCTACGCCATCGACATGATGACCGGAGGCGTGGCAACGGCGAAGAACAAGGAGTACAGGTTCTACACCCATTACAGGTTCCCCATGTGGCTGGCCACCATGGGACGCACCAAGGGCATCCGGGCGACCCTGAAGACCCTCTCGCACAAGCTGACGACACACTGCCACACGTCCGCCTCCATCGCCCGTTCCGACCTGATCCCCTTCTACCGCCAGATGTTCGGCCTGGACGGCGCCTTCGCCGTGGAGCAGACGGCCCACCTGGATCTGACCGCCAGCGAGCGGGCGATGCTCCTGGGGGACGACCGGGACGGAAAGCGCGTGCAGATGCTGCTGGAGGCCGCGGAGGCCAGGGAGGCCAGCGGTCACATCGACCCGGGCGGCCTGGGCCTCGCGGTCTTCGCCGCCGAGGAGGTCGCCAAGGCCGATGTGGATGAGGCCGGGGGTCCGGGGGAGAACGGGAACGGGAACGGGAACGGGAATGGGAACGGGAATGGGAATGGGAACGGGAATGGGAACGGGAATGGGAACGGGAATGGGAATGGGAACGGTAACGGCAAGGACGATGGCGACGCTGGAACCGGGGAGCCCGAGGCCCAGCGTAGCCTGTTGGAGTTCTGATGTGCTGGGGTACTGGGGCAACGAAGGCGAAAACCTCTTAGGCCAGGGCCCCGTGGCGCGCCCGTATCGGGTGAACTTGCCATGAACAAGGACCTCAGGCGGATCCTGGAGAAGCAGAAGTACCGGGTGGTGGGTGACCATTCCGGGGTCAAGGTCTGCCACTGGCTGGGCCAGCGGCTCATCCACAACAGGTCCTGCTACAAGGAGCGGTTCTACGGCATCAACAGCCACCGCTGCCTCCAGATGACGCCCGCGGTGAACGACTGCACCCAGTTGTGCCTGTTCTGCTGGCGGTTCCAGGGCTTCGGTTCCACCCTCCCCGAGGTGCACGATGACCCCGAGGAGGTGCTGGAGGGCTGCCTGAAGGCCCACAGGAACCTGATCCAGGGGTTCAAGGGAGACCCCCGGTGCAGTCCCGAGGACTTCGCGGAGGCCATGGAGCCCAACCAGGTGGCCTGCTCGCTGTCGGGGGAGCCCACCCTGTACTCGCACCTGGGCGAACTGTTCGAGGCTTGCCACGATCGGGGCATGACCACCTTCCTTGTCACCAACGGGACCCGACCCGACGTGCTGGCGGAACTGGACCCCCTGCCGACCCAGCTCTACGTGTCCGTGGTGGCGCCCGACGCGGAGACCCATCGTAAGCTGTGCGCCCCTCTCGAGGCCTCCGCCTGGGACGACCTGATGCGGACGCTGGACCTACTGCCCTCCCTGGACACCCGGACGGTGATACGTCACACCCTGGTGGCCGGCTACAACATGGGGAACGAGGAGAGCTACTCCCGGCTGATCGAGCGGGCCGACCCGGACTTCGTGGAGGCGAAGGGCTACGTGTTCGTCGGGGACTCCCGGCGCCGCATGACCCTTGACAACATGCCCTCCCACGACGCGGTGAGGGCCTTCTCCAAGCGGCTCGCCGGGCTCTCTGGTTACGAGGTCCGGAACGAGCAGCACTCGAGCCGGGTGGTCCTGCTGGCGCGACCCGGCATGGGTTCCACTCGCATCGATGGGAAGTGATGGTCGCGGAAGGCGGCGGGTCCCGGGTCAGTTGAGCCGGATCGTCTCCAGGTTCCTCGGCGCCCGCGTCTCCAGATTGAACTTGCGATGGATGGCCGACGAGAGCTCCAACACCTTCGACTCCTCGCCATGGACGAAGATGATGCGGTCGGGCTTGGGATTTATGTTCTGGACGAAGTTGGCAAGCTGCTTGCGGTCGCTGTGACCCGAGAAGCCCTCCGAGGTCTCGATCTGCATCCTGACCTTGACGGTGATGGCCTTCCCTCGCTCGGTGAAGGGCACCTCGGACCATCCCCGCTGCAGACGGCGGCCAAGGGTCCCCTCGGCCTGGTAGCCGACGAAGATCATGGTGTTCTTCGGGTTGTCGGCCCAGTGCTTGAAGTACTCCATCACGGGTCCGCCGTTGAGCATGCCCGAGGTCGCCAGCACGATGGCAGGGTCGGGGTCGTCCACGACCTGGGTCCGCTTCTCCACGTGGTCAACGTTCTGGAAGATCTCCGACAGGAAGGGGTTCTCGCCCCTCTGGAAGATGAGGTTGCGCAGGTTGGCATTGAGGTACTCGGGGTAGGCGGTGTGGATCGCCGTCGCCTCCCAGATCATTCCGTCCATGTAGACGGGCACCTTGGGAATGTTGCCATTGCGCATCAGCTGTTCGATGACGATCATGACCTCCTGGGAACGACCCACGGCGAACACGGGCACCAGCACCTTGCCGCCCCGGTCCAGGGCCCGGTTGATGATATCTCGCAGGAGCCGCTTGGCCTCCTTTCGGGTGGGCTGGAAGTCGTTGCGAGCACCGTAGGTGGACTCCATCACCAGGGTCTCCAGGCGGGGGAAGTTGTCGTGGGCCATCGAGAACAGCCAGGTCTTCTCGTACTTCATGTCCCCCGTCAGGGCTATGTTGTGTACCCCGTCACCCACGTGGAAATGGGCAATGGAGGAGCCCAGGATGTGTCCAGCGTTCTGAAGGGTGAGGCGGAGGTCGGGGGCTATGTCGGTGGTGTCACCGTATCGCAGGGGGAGGCAGTGCTTCACCATCTCCCTGATGTGGGAGCTGTCGTAGGGGGCCGTCTTGCCCTCGCCGTAGGCGACCTTCAGGTAATCGATGAGCAGCAGGGACGAGAGGTCACGCGTGGGGGCGGTGCAGTACACCGGCCCGTCGAAGCCGTACTTGAACAGGAGGGGGACGAGCCCCGAGTGGTCAAGGTGGGCATGGGTGAGCACCAAGGCATCCAGGGACTCGAAGGGCAGCACCTCGGGGAGGTTAAGGTAGGGCGAACCCGCATCCTGGGAGAAGCGCACGCCGCAGTCGATCAGGACCTTGGAGTCCTTGGTGGTCAGCAGGCTGCTGCTGCGGCCGACCTCCCGGAAGCCGCCCAGGGCCGTGAGGCGGACCCAGTGTTCACCGCCGCCGATCTCTCGGTTGATGCGCCGGCCGATCTTCTTGAGCCAGGTCTTCCTTTCATCCGCGACGAGTCGCAGGTAGCCACGGATCTCTCCGACGGTCTTGGAGGGGATCGAGGGGGTGCGGATGACCTTGGGGGCCCATCCTATCTGGCGCTTGATCTCGTTGAGGTGCGCCCCGTGCTTGCCTATGGCGATCCCCGGGGTAAGGGCCTCGATCGTCACCTCCCCGGTGTCCGGGGAGAAGAACACATCGGTGATCTGGGCCTCCTCCGGGATGATGCTGCGGATCTCCTTATCGGCCTTGTCGGGCTCCGTGAGCAAAGAAGGGTCGGGGCGTATGGCCACGCGACGCTTCAGGCCCTGGGCCAGCTGTCGCACCAGCTCGTTGCTGGAGGCGAAGGCCTCCAGGTTCTTGGTGTAGATCACGACGGTCGGGCCCTCGAACTCGATGGAGGTTATCTCCACGCTGGACGGTACGATGCGTCCCACCGTCTCCTCGGCTTCCTTGATGAACTGCTCAACGGGCATAGAACTACCCCTGAATGGGCTTCACTGAAACGACAAGGATGGACCGGTGACGGGATGAATGCCCCGTCTACTTAAGTCCCATCTTCTTCGCGCGCTCC
>JAUVRF010000473.1 GCA_030597775.1 Methanobacteriota archaeon
ACCCTGCGGATCATCTTCCTGATCGCGATATTCCTCTTCCTGAACTCCATGCTGTGGGGGGTCCCCAGCTTCGGCGAGCTCGGCCCTCTGCGCTACATGCTGCTACCCAACGCCAGCTGCCGCTACATCGCCAACGCTCCCACAAACTGCTGGTACTACAACCTGCAGGAGGGGCTGACCTCGGGCTGGGAATCGGGCTACATGCTGGTGCTGCCCATGGTGCTGGTGGCAGGCATCATGGCCGTCGGCCTTGGCCGTGGCTGGTGCGGTTGGGCCTGCCCCTTCGGCTTCGCCCAGTACCTCATCTCCAGGGGCCGGGCCTGGATGGGCCTCCAGTACAGGGAGCTCCCATACTGGATGGTGGCCCTGCTGGACCACCTCAAGTACGCCATACTGTTCGTGATGGTGCTGCTGGCCGTGGCGATCGGCATTCCCTCCCTGGGCCTGGCCATCTTCGGTGAGAACCTGGCCCTGGCATACTGCCAGGTCTGTCCCGCCAAGCCCTTCTTCACGGTGCTCCAGCAGGCCGTTGGCGTCGAGCCCTTCGCGACCTCGCTGCCCTGGGTGGCCATCGGGATGCTGTGCCTGTTCCTCGTCGCAGCATTCTTCATCAGGATGTTCTGGTGCCGCGTGTGCCCCATCGGCGCCTTCCTGGCACTGTTCAACCGCCAGAGCCTGTTCTGGCTGCGCAAGGAGCCCTCCAAGTGCACCCAGTGCAGGGTGTGCCTCCGGGTGTGCCCGATGGACATCGAGGAGATATTCGTGGAGATGGAGCGGGAGAACGTCACCTCCCCCGAGTGCATCATGTGCGGACGTTGCGTGGAGTCATGCCCCGAGGAGGGCTGCCTGAGCCTGAACTACGTGGGCAAGGAACTTGCCAGGTCCCGGAGCCCCGAGACCCGGCGTGAGGAGAGGGAGGGCCGTTACCAGTGCCCCCCGGAACTTGATGGTGAGAGGACATAGAACTTGGATGTGTAGACATGGATGACGAGCACCCCCTTGGATGGAGCTCCCCCGGACGCTACGTCCGGGAGACGGACGACCTGGACGAGCAGGAGCTCCAGCGCAAGGCCATTGAGGAGTACGAGAAGCAGTCCAAGGAGCAGCGGGCCAAGCTGATGCAGATCGAGGACCGCCCCAAGTCCATGCGATACTTCGACGACGTGGCACGCTACGACGGGCCCCGGGTCAAGGAGCTGCAGCGGGTCAAGGAGAGGGGAGGTCACGTTGTGGGCACCCTGTGCGTCTTCGCCCCCGCCGAGATAATCCGCGCCGCCGGGGCCGAGGTCGTCCGCCTCGACTCGGGCCAGCACCACGGCGTCCATCCAGCCAACGAACTCCTGGGGGACGCCGGTCTCTGCCCCTGCGTCAAGTCCACCCTGGGCGGCCGCCTGGCGGGGGCCGACCTCTACATGCTGCTGGCGGACATCTTGGTCGCCCCTGCAAGCTGCGACGGCAAGTTGAAGCTGGGCGAGATCCTGGAGGACTACCTCCCCGTGATCATGATGAACCTGCCCCGGGTCAAGACCGGGGACACCACCGCCAAGCTGTGGGTGGAGGAGGTGCTGTACATGATGCGCGAGCTGTCACGCCTTACGGGCGTCGAGGTCACCACCGCCAACCTCAAGGAGGCCATCGCGACCTACAACAAGGCCCACATGGCGCTGGCGCGGATGGACCGACTGCGTCGCGCAGAGAGGTCCCCCATCTGGGGGCGTGACGCCCTCCTGGTGGCCCAGATGGCCCTGGTGGACGACATCGAGCGGTGGACCGAAAAGACCGAGGCCCTGTGCGACGAGCTGGAGCAGAGGGCCGCCAAGAGGGAGTTCGTGGGCAGCGGTGACGAGGCCCGCGTGATGCTTGCTGGCTCTCCGATCATCTGGCCGAACTGGAAGGTGCCCAACATCATCGAGGAGTCCGAGGGCGTCATCGTGCTGGACGAGCTTTGCACCGGCGATCGGGTGCTCGGCGACCCGGTGGTCACCGACGAGGGCACGCTGCGGGACATGGTCCGGGCTGTGGCGGAGCGCTACTTCTTCCCCTGCACCTGCCCCTGCTTCTCCCCCAACGACGAGCGGGAGTCGCGCATGCTCAACCTGGTGGAGGAGAACAACATCGAGGGCGTCATCTACCACGCGTTACGCGGATGCCACCTGGGGCTCCTGGAGTCCACCCGCCTCGAGCTTGCCCTCCGAAGGGCGGGCATCCCCCTTCTCAAGGTCGAGTCGGAGTACGACGAGGGCGACGTGGAGCAGATCCGCACCCGCGTGGAGGCCTTCGTCGAGATGATACAGGCAAGGAGGGAGTTCCGGC
>JAUVRF010000009.1 GCA_030597775.1 Methanobacteriota archaeon
CGAGGGCCTCCCGGCCCAGGTCATGCACATCGGGCCCTACGAGGCCGAGGCCCCCACCATCGCGGGTCTTCACGCGGTCATCAGAGGGAGCGGCCACACACTCCGGGGCAAGCACCACGAGATCTACATGAGCGACCCCCGACGGACCGCACCGGAGCGGATGAGGACGATCCTTCGCCAACCCGTCGATTGAGGTGGGCCCGGCGTGCTGGACCGGATGGTCTCGACGGCGACCCCGACTATTTCGGCGCACACTTCTTATTGAAGCTGCCCCTAGATGATAGCGCTGCAGGGCAGGGTCCGACCCCACCAACCCCCCCCAACCCCCCTCGGGGCCTTACTGCCCCGACGTACTTCTTGTACACCTCCCGGGCCCTCCCGCAGCACAACTGTCGTCCTTGATGGGACTGGGGATGCGATAACATCGTCCAGCTTACGGTCCATCCGCAAGGATGATTATCCCTGAGAGGGATTGGGAGGATATGCCCATGATGAGCCTGTTCAGGAAGAAGGCGAAGGCCGATGCCCCGCCTCCCGAGGAATGGCCACGGGGCACGGTGGAGCTGGATGATCGTAACTTCGACGAGTTCGTGGACAAGTATCCCCTGACCATGGTGGAGTTCTGGGCGTCGTGGTGCGCTCCGTGCAAGGCGATGCGGCCGATCATCCGCGACATCGCTGAGGCCCGCGCGGGGCAGGTCGCGATCGGCAAGGTCAACATCGGTCGGCACCGGAAGCTGGCCGAGAGGTTCGACGTGATGTCCATCCCCCACGTTGTGTACTTCAGCTACGGCAAGCAGGTCGACTATTCCCACGGGAAGATGAACCGTCGTAGCTTGGAGGGCAAGGTCAAGTCCCTGGCCAAGAGGTACGGTTGATTGGAGGGGGGCCATCAGATGATGGTGCCCTTCCTGTACTCGTCGTAGACCCCGTCGGGCAGCGACCGCGCCAGGTCCCGTTCCTCCAGCACGGCTACCAGAAGGATGGAGCCGGCCCAGAGGGGGGCCGTGACGAGACCGAGCCACGACTGGAACAGCATCGGCATGCCGAAGCACACGATCACCCATCCGTAGTAGATCGGGTGACGGAGCCTGGCGTAGATGCCCCTGGTGACCAGTGGTCCCTCGTCCCGGTACCGCATGATGTCCCGGATCCCCTTGCCGGGCACGTACAGTCCAACTGCGAACAGGAGGAGACCGACGACGGGAACACCGGCCGGCAGGTCCCACTCGAGGCCCCGGGATGCGATGACCATGATGAACCAGGCGAGGGCGCCCAGGTAGCCGACCCATGCATCGTACCAGGGAAGGGTGGCGCGCTTCCAGCGGAAGGTGTTGACCAGATGTATGGCCACGTGGCCCACCTGGAGGACGATGGTCACCACCAGCAGTGCCATTAGGTAGTCGTCCACCCGATCGAGCATCATGTCGCCCTCCTCGCGGGTCGAGTGGGTATGTCGCCGTTGATTAATGCAACTTCCCTCCCCCCCCTGGGGAAGGTATACGGGGGCGTCGAGACGAAGGGTTCATTTATACCCATGCCGTTCCCGCGGTTACCGGAGGGGATTGAAGATGGACCCCAACCTTGAAGGCCTGGAGCCCGTTCTGTTATGGAAGCATTTCGACGAACTGCTGAGGATACCCCATTGCTCGAAGCACGAGGATGCGGTTCGAATGTACGTCATCGGTGTGGCCGAGCGGTTCGGACTGCAACACATCCAGGACGCCGCAGGCAACGTGCTGGTCCGCAAGGGCGGAACGGCGGGCCGCGAGAGCGCGCCCATCGTCGTTCTCCAGGGCCATCTTGACATGGTCTGCGAGAAGAACGCCGACACCGTTCACGACTTCTCGAAGGACCCGATCCTGCCCGACCTTCGTGGCGACCTGCTCTACGCCAAGGGCACCACCCTTGGAGCCGACAACGGCATCGGCGTGGCCACGGCCCTGGCGGTCCTCGAGTCGGATACCATGGAGCACGGTCCCATAGAGGCCCTCTTCACCGTCGACGAGGAGACGGGGCTGACCGGGGCCTTCGAGCTGGAGGATGGCTTCCTCAAGGGCAGGCTCATGATGAACCTGGATTCCGAGGACATCGGCGTGGTCACCATCGGCTGCGCCGGAGGTGGGGACACCAAGGTCTTCATGCTCCTGGACGTGGAGAAGCTCAAGATGAAGTGCTGCGTGGCGACCATCAAGGTCTCGGGGCTCAAGGGAGGTCACTCCGGCGTGGACATCCACGAGGACAGGGCCAACGCCATCAAGCTCCTGGCCCGCGTGCTCTGGGACGCGAGTGACCTGAACCTGGCCATCATCGACATCAAGGGCGGCGACAAGCACAACGCGATACCCAGGGAAGCATGGGCGAAGGTGGCCTTCGTCCGTGGAGAGCTTGACCTGGTGAAGAGGGTCTGCGCAAAGGCCGAGGAGGGGCTCCACCACGAGTACGGCATCCGAGAGCCTGGTCTGTCCGTCACCTTGACCGACGAGGGCGACAAGGAGTGCCCGGCCGTCGGCGTCGGGGACTCGTTCAAGATCGTCGAGCTGCTCATGGCAATGCCCCACGGGGTCTGGAAGTACAGCCACGATGTGGACGGTCTTGTGGAGAGCAGCACCAACCTCGCCTCGGTCAAGCTCGAGGGTGACAAGGTGATCCTCCACCTCTCCACCCGGAGCTCTATATCCCAGGCACTGGAGTCCCTCCGTGGCCGCATCGAGGCCATAGGGAACCTCGCTGGTTGTCAGGTGGAGCACAACAACGCCTACCCCGGTTGGAAGCCCGATCCCGACTCTGAACTGCTGGGCATCGCCAAGGCGGTGCACACCGAGCTGTTCGGGGAACCACCCGTGGTGGAGGCCATCCATGCCGGTCTCGAGACGGGCATCATAGGAGAGAAGTTCCCCGGAATGGACATGATATCCATAGGGCCCACCATCAACAACCCCCACAGTCCCGACGAGTACGTGGACGTGACCACCGTCGTGGACTACTGGAGATGGGTCGAGGCCCTTCTGGTCCGTCTCTCCTCCTAGGCCACCACGTCCACCTCACACGTGGTCCCGCAGCCATCCCAGGACGGTGTCGTACCAGACCTGGGAGTTGGCCGGCTTGAGGACCCAGTGACCCTCATCGGGGAACCAGAGGAACTTGGATTCCACGCCCATGGTCTGCAGCGCGGTGAACAGGGACAGTCCCTCCGAGGCCGGGCACCTGAAGTCCTGCTCGCCCTGGACCACCAGCATGGGGGTCTTGAAGTTCTTGACGTGATGGTGTGGGGAGGACCTGAGATACATCTCGCGGTTGGTGTGGGGAAGTCCTCCATGCTCCCACTCCTCGAACCAGAGTTCCTCTGTCGAGTAGGCCATGGTCTCTGCATTGAAGATGCCGTCGTGGGAGACAAGGGCCTTGAACCGGTCGTCATGGCCAGCTATCCAGTTCACCATGAATCCTCCGAAGGATGCTCCCGCGGCCACCATCCGGTCCGGGTCGATGTACCTGTACCCCTTGAGGACGTGGTCCACGCCCGCCATGATGTCGTCGTAGCACCGGCCTCCCCAATCGCCGGAGATCTGGTCCTGGAAGGTGTCGCCGTAGCCCGAGGAGCCCCGGGGGTTCAGCTGGACGGCCACCATGCCCTGGGCCGCGAACATCTGCAGGTTCCAGCGGTAGTTGAAGTGGTCCAGGAAGGCGGATTGGGGCCCCCCGTGGATCACGAGGGCCATGGGCCATCTGCGCTTGGCCGAGAAGCCCGGGGGCTTGACGAGCCATCCGTGGACGGGGTCCCCGCCGGCGCCCTTGTACCAGAAGTCCTCGATGCCGCTCCACTCCAATTCCATCCCCAGGTGAGAGTTGCGCCTCGTAAGCTGGGAGGCCTTGGCGCCCGCGTCCTTCGGCATCCCCATGGGCGCGGGACCGTTGGTGACGATGGGCTGGATGCCCTTTCCAGGGGTGAGCCGGTACAGCTCGACGGGGCTGATGGTGGATTCGCGGCCCACGATCAGGTCGTCGCTCCCGGGTATGACCGCCATGGAGGAGTTGGTGGTGCCCTCGGTCAGCTGGACCGTGGGCCCTCCTCCCACGGGGACCCGGTACACCGCGATGCGGGCCCTGTCCTGGGCCAGGAAGAGCACGTGCTTGCCGTCCCGGGAGAAGGCAAGGGTGGCGGCCGAGCGGTCCAGGTCCTCGGTGAGGGACAATGTCTTGCCCGTTCGCCTGTTGTGGAGCTTGACGCGCCGACGGTCCGCCTCGTATCCCACCCTGGCGCAGCCCAGGTAGGCCAGGTACCGACCGTCGGGGCTGTAGACCGGGTCCGAATCGCAGGCCTTGGTGTCGGAGACCCTTACGGCCCTGCCCTTGCGCTTGATCCCCTCCAGCCTCTGGCCGAACACCGAGTTGTTCGTGCTCCTCGCCACCACCCTGTCGGGGTTCTTGACGTACGCTATCTCGTCACCCTTCGGGGAGAACACGAAGTCCTGGTCGCCGCCCAGGCTGATGGGGGGCACGTCCGCGTCCCCCGGGGTCACATCCTCGATGGTCCCGGTGCCGACATCGACGATGAACACGTGGCTGCGACGCATATCGCGCCAGTGGTCCCAGTGACGGAACAGCAGGGCGGTCTCCACACGGGCGGTGGTATGCTCGTTGGGAAGACCGTACAGCTCCTGATGCGAGGGGTCGTCCCCCTTCCCCTCGAGGTGGGGGGACACGGGGACGCTCCTGGAGAAGGCTATGCGGGTCCCGTCGGGGCTCCAGACCGGGTTGCCGGCCCCACCCTTTCCACTGGTGACCTGGCGGGCCTCGCCACCGTCCATGGGCATCACCCACACCTGGCTCCCGTCCTCGCCCCGGTCACTGACGAATGCCAGGTCCCTGCCGTCCGGGGACCACGCAGGGGAGCTGTGGGAGCCGGGGCCTGGAGTGAGCGGTCGGTCCTCACCGGTCCTCAGGTCGATGAGATGGATGGTGCTGCGCATCTTGTTCTCATCCAGGGATGCGCGGGTGGTCACGTATGCCAGCGACCCTCCATCGGGGCTCACCGTTGGGGCCGAGACCCTGTCCACGGACATGATGTCGGAAAATACCATGGGGCGTCGCTTGCGCGCCCTTGAGCGTGACTTGGTGGGGGACATGACCCTTGGTACCGGGGAGGGTGATAATCAAATTTCCCCGGACACGTGTGGTCAGATCCTGTCGCGAGAGCGGATGTTGAGGAGGGCGACCACGACCACGAGGGCAGCAACGACAGCTATCACGACGAGGTAGTAGAAGGACGGGCCCTGGGAGCCCTCGTCGTCCTTTTGTTCGCGCACCGTGATGTTGATGAGGCCCACTCCCTCGTTGCCAGCCGCGTCGAAGGCCCGGAGCTCGACCACGTACTCGCCGGGCCCGAAGCTGAGTGTGACCTTGCCGTTGGTGGCCTCCAGTTCGTCCCAGTCAGAGGTCGACACCCTCCTCCAGGACCACTTGTAACTCACGATCCCTATGTTGTCCCACGAGCCTTTGGAGGAGACCACAATGGTCTCATCCTCGAGGTAGGACCCATCAGGACCCGCAATGACGACCGGCGGGTCGTTGTCCACCACCTCTATCCTGATGGCCTCGGTCTCGTTCACGTTCCCGGACGTGTCCCGGGCACCGAAGATGACGAACAGGGGCTCCCATTCATCAGGGGGGACCGGGATCTCGAGGGTTGCGGCGTATGTCTCCGCCGCCTGGAGGTAGTTGTAGTCCTGCCTTGGACCCTCGCCGAACATGTAGTACACCCACATCTGGGAGACCATAGTTTCGTCCTCGACGACCCACTCGACCAGGAAGGGATCCCCCGTCGTTGCGGCATCGGCGTACACCGTCCTGATTATCCGGGGCGGTCTAAAATCACGGAACGATATGACCCCCGATACGGATGCCTCGTTACCCGCCCCATCTTCTGCGTAGAGGGTGAACAACAGATCACCCCGGCCGTCGGGCATTATCACATCCACCACGATACGGGTACCGATGGGTGTCGGAACCTCGATGACCTGGGCTTGGCCCGACCCCTCGTAGTACTCGAGCCGGGCCGAAACCATGGCGATGTTGTCCGATGCATTGACCTGGATGGTCACGATAGAGCCGGGCATCGCGACCTCTGGGAGTTCGGGCCCATCGAGGACCGGCGCGTCGTTATCGAGTACCGCAACCTGGTCCCATGTGCTCACGTTGAAGTTGCCGGCCATGTCAGAGAGGTTGAACCTGTAGCGGAAGGGTGCAGTGGAGGTCTCGGGCAGGTCGACCACGTGGGTCCAGATCCCTGGGGAGCCGGATTCGAGTTGCATGTCCTCGACCACCAGCTCGTCATCGATGAAGTACTCGGCCTGCGCCGTGTGGACGGCCCGGTTGTCCCGTAGCTGCACCCGGAGCTCCAGGGGGTCCCCTGTCGTTCCCTCCTCGACCGTCAGGTCCTCCACGACCTCGGGACGGAGCCAGTCGGGTACGACGACCGTCCATGGTTCACCGTAGGCCACCTGCCCGAGGACGTCGTACGCGATGAAATAGTAGTGGACCATCCTGACGGTGTCGGGAACGATGGCGATGGCGATGTACCGAATGCCGTACGGCTCCGCGTCCTGGAGGAAGGGCTCCCCGTCATCGAACTGGAACTCGACCTGGACCCGGGCGACCCCTGTCGCGTCGGTGACGTTGGCACCCACGTACAGCAGCAGGTCCACCGGGACCTGGGCGGGGGGGGCCTCCTCGTCGGTGCGGGGTGGGTCCCGGTCAAGGGTCAGGCAGAGAACGACGATGTCGCCCGCGCCGTTGTAGGACCCGTCGTAGGTGTTCGGGGTGACGGGGAAGGTGTCGGACCTGGAGTGGCCCACCAGCACCGGGAGCCCGTACGCGTCGAGGGCGAGCTCCATCCCGAAATCGCCCATGGCCGAGCCCAAGTAAGAAGAATAGGTGCCGCCGAGGTCGGTGGCGTTGGAACGGATATAGAACATGTCGTGGTCATCGCCGGTCTTCCAGGCCTTGTAGGCGTCCGGGGTGACGGGTAGGTCGGTGGAGTTGGTGTATCCAGTGACATGGATGTTGCCCCTCCCGTCGAAGAGGGCGGTCCTGACCACGTCGAAGTTGCCGCCTCCCACCAGGATGGAGCTGGTTAGGGTGCGGAGATCGCTCTGCAGGACGAGCAGAAAGCCGTCCGTCTCGCCGCTGTTGACCAGCACGGGCGGGTCGGAGGGGTCTGGGAAGGTCAGCGAGGTCGTGAAGCCCGCCACCAGCAGCTCTCCCCGGGGGCCGATGTCGATGGACCGGGGGACGTCGTTGCCGTCCTCCCCAACCAGCGTGGAGACCCCGATCCCATCGAGGTCGGGGCTCATCGCCGTCACGAAGATGTCGAGGCCGATCTTGGCCTGGTCCTGGAAGACACCCGGGCTGGTGGGGAAGTCCAGGGAAGAGGTCGAGCCCGCGAGCCATATGTTGCCGAAACCGTCGAGGGCCATCTTGGGCTCTTTCTCGGTGTAGCTTCCCCCCAGATACGTGGATGCCTTCAGGGTCTTGCCGTCCCACGATAGCTTGGAGACGAAGACGTCATAAAAACCGTTCAGGGTCCTGTCGTAGGCACCGCTGGTGGTGGGGAAGGTGAATGACTCCGTTTGCCCCCCGACGATGACGCTCCCATCGGGCAGGGCGATCACCGAGGTGCCCTTGTCGTCCCCCTCGCCGCCCAGGTAGGTGGAGTAGTGGAGGGTGGAGCCGTCGGAGCTCAGGCACAGCACGAAGGCGTCCTGGTCGCCGTTCAGGTCGCGTGAGAAGGCACCCTGGGTCGTGGGGAACAGGTCCGAGGTGGTGTGACCAGTGACGTAGACCTCGCCGTCCGGGCCCACGTCGATGTCCCAGGGGATGTCCTGGCCCGTCCCGCCTATCAGGGTGGACCACTCTAGGGTCCTGCCGTCGGACGAGAGCTTGAGAACGTATACGTCCTCGTTCCCTGCATGGGCCCGGGAATAGGCTCCCTGGGTTGTGGGGAAGTCCTGGGAATTCGTGTATCCCGCAACGATGTAGGAGCCGTTCTGGTCGATGGCGATGGAATGGGCCCAGTCCACATCGGTCCCGCCCACGTAGGTGGAGAATTTCAGGGGATCGAAGGTGTCTGGTGTGAACCGGGACGTGGCCTCCGTCCCCGTCCCCGTCCCCTGGGCGGACCCTGCGGTGGACATCAGCAGCACGAGGCAAGCTGCCAGCATCGCTAGTCCCGGGGTGAGTCCCATCGATCGTGTCAACTATCATCGACTCCGCTGGTACCTTCCCATCAGCACGGCCTCGGCTATCTTGTGCCGCTCGACCAGCTGGTAGAGGGTGCGCTTGTCGTCGGCGCCCTCCAGGCGGGGGACGTTCAGTGCATACAGCTTGTGGAAGTACCGGTGGGTTCCCCCCGGCGGGCAGGGGCCCCCGTACTCGACCTTGCCGAAGTCGTTCCGGACCTGGCGGGCGCCCTGGGGAATGGTGCCCCGAGGGATCTGGGTGACGTCAGGTAGGATGTCGCAAACCAGCCAGTGGACCCAGGTGCCCACGGGTGCGTCGGGGTCGTCCACGATGAGGGCGAGGCTCCGGGTGTCCCCGGGGACCCCATCCCACGCCAAGTGTGGGCTCACATCCTTGTCGTCGCAGGTGAACAGCTTGGGGATCATCCCCTCCTGCTGGAAGTCGTCGCTCCATATCCTCATGGTCTTGCCTCCTTTCACCTCCATGGAACCCGATGATTTGTATACTTTGGCCTGTTGTATGCCTCCGGTACCTTTATCTGCCGGGGTCTCGATTTTCCCCTGATGCACTCACCCAGCCTACCCCGGAGGTTGATCGCCATCTCGATGCTGGTCCTGATGGTCCTCTCGACCGCCACGGGGGTCAGCGCTGTCGAGCAGTTGCCGGACCGGTTGCCCAGGCGGGTCGCCATGGCCCCGGCCGTTTTCACGGGAGAGGTCGTCTACATCTTCGGGGGTGCCACGAACGGCTCCATCCTTGATACCATCATCGAGGTCGACCCCTTGACGGGCACCTCCAGGGTGCTCGAGTGGAGGCTGCCCTCGCCCCGGAAGCTGTCGGCAGCCGTTTGGGCCGATGGTTCGGCGTACATCATCGGGGGGATCGGGTTCGACGCCGTTCCCCTGGCCGAGATGGTGAGGTTCACACCTGGCCTGGGCGTCGAGCTCCTGGAGGGGGTCATGCCATGGGGGACCAAGGGCGTCCCTGCCGTCTGGTCCGGGGAGGACATCTACGTCCTCGGGAACTGCCTGTCCACGGAGACGGGACAACATGACATCATCAGGTACGACCCATCGAGCAATGAGACCGAGGTCCTCTCGGACGCCCTCCCCATCCCGGGTGCGGGGAGCAGCGCGGTCTGGACCGGGGACGGGGCCTACATCTTCGGCGGGCGATGGAACGTCGCGGTCCTCTCGGACAGGGTGCTCTGGTTCGAACCCGGCAAGGCCGTCGAGGTGATGGAGGCACGGTTGCCCCGGGGAAGGCTCGGGGCCGCCGCGGCCTGGGACGGGCAGCGCGCCTACGTGATAGGGGGGACCATCGCCCTGGAGTGCGGGCCCCTGGAATGCGTTCCCGTGGATTACCTCAAGGAGATCCTCGTGTACTACCCCGAGAGCGACACCTGCATCCCCCACAAGGACCACCTTCCCGATGCCATGGACACCAGGGCCGCCCTGTGGACGGGCGATGACGTTATGGTTCCCGGTGGTCTCTCGGACAAGGGGCCGGAGGACGTCATCTTGCTCTTCGACCACGATTCAAGACCCTCCGAGCCCGTCCGTTCCTCCGCAATGGACACGATTTTGGAGAACTCCGTCCTGATATTCGGTCTCGCCGCAGTTCTCTTGGTGCTGGTTCCCGTCATCGCCTGGAGACGTGGTGCCAAGGACCCGCATGAGGACCCCCCGGGGGTTGATGATCCGGTCGACAGATAAGAACCGGCGTTGATGTGGTTTGTCCCTGTTGTATTTTTAGGCATACCTAAATTTATTGCCATCATGGAGCGGTTCTGACCATTGATTCTGTGCATCCGGAGCCAATATATATATAGGGTCACTAGATTCATGATTCTGTTGGTTTGATGAGTCTTCGTTTCCCTTCAGAGATGATACCCGGTGTTCGCGACGGTAGTGTCACGATGCAGTTCGGCATCTGGAAAAGACCCCGGGTGGTGGCAGGCCGTGTGTACGTGATCAAGGGACTAGGAACGGTCCGGGTGACCGCCGTCGAGAAGGTCAACCTCTCCAGGCTCACCCCCTGGGAGGCCCAGGCGGCGGGAGCCAAGGACGTCGCGGAGCTCAAGGCCTGGCTTGCCAAGGACTACCCGGAGGCGGACCCCGACCGGGACCAGGGATTCCGGGTCAGGTTCAGGTACCTGGGTCCAGAGTCCGGTGAACCCGAGGATGCTGACGGCGTCGAGCCCATCCCGGCCGGGGCCCCGGCCAAGGCCCCGGTGGCGCTGGAGCCGGCCCCATCACCGGTACCACCCAAGGCGGTGCCCCGGGACCTGATGATCTGGTTGGACAAGCGTCCCTGGAGGATGGAACATCTCCGATTGCTCTCGAACGGTATCTGGAGGAACGCCGACGACCTGTCCGAGGAGATCGGCGCGGACAGCCCCACGACCCGTCGTCGCATGGGTGACCTTCGAAAGCGTGGCCTCGTCGCCTCTCACAGACACCACGGTTATCGCATCACCTCCGAGGGCCAGGGTGCCCTGGCTGGATTGGTGGAAGATGACACCGATGGGGCAGGGACCAGCGCCGCCGATTGGCTGAGGGGGAAGAAGGGCCGGTCGGACCTGCTGGCACCCCTCAAGGACGGGCGATGGCACAACGCCGCGGAGATAGGCGAGGTCCTCGGCCTGAGCGTGGTCTCTGTTCAGAGGAGGGTGGCCGCCCTTCGCGACAGGGGGCTTGTGGAGTCCCACCGTCGCAGGGGTTATCGCCTCACCGAGGTGGGCTTCGAGGCCTTGGGTCTCATGCCAATGACCGATGAGGTCCCAGCTGACGGGAACGTGACCTCGGCCATGTTCTCACCGCCCGAGGAAACCGTGACCCCGCCCATGCCGGTGGGACCCGACCGTGAGACTATCATCGAGCCCGAGAGACGGGCCGAGCCCATCCCCGCTGACCTGCTGGAATGGCTCGAGGCGAAGCCCTATCGCAAGGACCTGATATTGGCCATTTCCCCTGACGATTACGTCTCATCCTCAGAGCTGTCGGAGACCCTCGCCACCTCGGTGACGGCGATACACGGCAGGTTGAACACCATGAAGGTCCGGGGGCTGGTGACCTCGCTTCCCCGGCGCGGGTACATGCTGACACCATTGGGGTTCCGTGCGTCCGAGGTTATCCAGATCATGGCGATGAGGAGGGCTTCCGAGCCCGAGGGGGCATCGGCCTTCCTGAGCGCGGAACCGGCGGGTTGGACCGGTGGACCCGTGGTGATGAAGGCCCAAGGGACGGCAGCGATCGCACCCGCCCTGGCAAGAGGTAGGAAACGCCTTGGATCGAAGGATGCCTGCGGTTTCTGCGGTGCTGACGCCAGCTCCTCCTCCCGGCCGGGATGGATGATCTCCATGCAGGCGTATCTCGAGGACCGGGAGAGCGAGAGCAGCAAGGTGGACCCGATCCCCTGTCATCGCGGTGTCATGGAGGATGCATCCTGGTTCCTCGTGGTCGACAGGAACCCCCTGGCAGAGGGCCACTGCAAGCTGATCTGCAAGGAGCACGTGACGGACATGTTGGAACTGTCCGAGTGGTCCCACACGGACCAGAGGCTTGCCCAGGTCCGGGACATCATGACCCGGGACCTGATGCTGGCAGTGGACATCATCTCGAAGCTGGACGACCGGATCATCGACGTCATGGTGATGACCGGTCTCGAGCAGGGGTCCCATATGCACTTCGAACTGATCCCCAGGTACAGGATGGACCTGCCGGGCCTGCGTCCCCTCGCCGCGGCCAAGGGCCACTACGACGACCTCAGCCTGACGAGGAAGCGCAAGCTGTGGCAGAGCAGGTGCGGTCACCTGGAGGAGGTGGCTGACCGACTTCGGACCATCGCCCGGGGGGCCATCATCGCCCAGGGTCAATCGGGTATGTACGTCACCGATGCCTGAGGCCAGGGCTCGATAGGCAGCAACTGATCCTTTCTCTGGGCCGGGTCCGTTGGTCCGGTCTTCTCAATCGGTGCCACGGGCGCCCTTGGGGGTCCTCAGCAGGTCCGCGACCGCGACCAGGATGCATCCCGCGAACACCACCAGGCCTGCATAGAACAACATCTTCTGGTTGTCGCCCATGCTCTCCTCGGCAGCGCCTTGGATCCAGGTGTCGTACCGCGCCATCACGATGGTGAACACCAGGGCCACGATGGCGATGACTATGAACAATATCCCTATGGCGGTGAAGCCACCTGGATACCGCTTGGGTCCCTCGTTGAGGGCCAGGCCCTCATCGACGGCATCGTCGGCGGTGCGCGGGGGACCGGTCCGGTCCTCCCCGCGGCTGCTGGCGGCCTTCTTCTTCGTCGGTCCCTTCTCGGGGACCTCGGCAGAGTGCAGGTAGGTGGTGGTGCCAAAGGAGACCTTCTCCACAGGATGGATCGTGACCTCGCTGATGGCCGCCTCCAGCATCTCCTCCACGGTCAGCGGGGTCTCGTCGGGCTCGTACTCGATGATGACGTCGCCGTTCTCCTCCTTGCTGAACTTGGCCGAGCAACCGGGACATCGGTCCTGATCGGGGTCGACCACGGTCCCGCACTCGGGGCAGAGGTACTCCAATTCCTCTGACCAGTCGAACTCTATCCCGCAATTGGAACATTCCTCTGAGCCCTCCTCGAAGGTCTCCCCGCACTCGGGGCAGACGTACTCTAGGGCATTGCTGTTCTCCTTGCGGACCTGCGTCATCCAAATACCTCAGCTATGCTGGGTCCTTCCCACCGGCGGTACCTCTCATTGACGAGTTGGACACTATATGAATGTTACCGTATTGGATACCCCTCCTACGGAGGGGGGTCGCCGACGGCCGGTTCAGAAGTTGATGAGGCCGCACTGGCCGTTATCAACCTTCTCCTTCTCGTCGATGTCCAATCGCCAGAACTCGCAGTCCGGGCCGATGCAGATGGTCTTGATGTCCTTGTCGAAGCAATGGGCGATCAGCCTGAGGGGACAGATACCGATCTCCCGGGGGACCGGGTACTTCTGTATTCGCACCATCTTAACTCCACCGAGGGTATTGATTGGTGATTGAAATATGTTTGTGGGGGTGGAGATGGTGATGGGAACAAGGACGAAGGGGGAGGATGGGTCCCATCCGATGTCGATGGTGCCTGCGGTGATGGGAGGACCATCGCGCCCGATTCCCTGGACCTGCGCTGACCGCGTTGGTTCGGCCAGCAGTAGGAAACACCACTAATTATATATAATTAGAGGGCCTATGGGAAAATTGGTGACCCTGATGGGAGACGAGAAGAAGTTCACCAGTGTGTCCATCCCCGTGCCCCTCTTCAAGAAGGTCGAGGAGCGTATCCGGGGAACTGGATTCACCAGTGTATCGAGCTATGTGACCTATGTGCTGAGAGAGATCATCGCCGAGGAGGAGAAGCAGGAGGACGACGACAAGCAGCCCTTCTCCAAAGAGGACGAGGAGCGGGTCAAGGACCGCCTCAGGGCCCTCGGTTACATCGACTGAGGCCCCTGGTCACGATGGAGGTGTGTGAAATGGTGATGAGACAACGTGCGCACGGAGGTCGATTGATCGACAGGGTCATGTCACCCGCGGACAGGGAGAGATTCCTGGCCGAGGCGGCCGACCTTCCCACCTTCGAGGTGGATGGTACGATGGCCCAGGACCTGGCGAACATCGCTCACGGGGTGTACAGCCCCCTGGAGGGTTTCATGGTCCGTGACGATTTCCTTTCCATCCTGGACCACAACAGGACGGTAAAGGACGTGCCGTGGACCATACCCATCGTGCTGGACCTCCAGCCCGAAGTGCTCCCGGACCTGTCCCCCGGCGACCGGCTGGCGTTCACGTACCAGGGAAAGCCCATGGCGGCCCTGGACATCGATGACATCTACGGCTTCGATGCTGATGAGTACGCCAGCACCGTGTTCGACACCACCGACGGGTCCCACCCCGGTGTGGCGAAGGTCCGTTCCATGGGCGATCGCCTGGTCGGTGGCCCCATCATGCTGGCCGACGAAATGCCATCTCCCTTCCCGGATTACACCCTGTGGCCCATCGAGACCCGGGTGTTGTTCAAGGAGAAGGGGTGGCGGACCATTGTGGCCTTCCAGACCCGCAACCCGCCTCACCTGGGCCACGAGTACGTCCAGAAGGCCGCCCGGACCGTCACCGACGGGCTGTACATCAACCCTAGCATCGGCAAGAAGAAGAAGGGCGATTTCACCGACGACGTCATCATCCACACGTACCAGGAGCTCATCGAGAACTACTATCTCCGGGACCGCGCGGTGATGGGCCTGCTCCAGGCCGAGATGAAGTACGGGGGGCCAAAGGAGGCCATCCTCCACGCGATCATGCGCAAGAACTTCGGCTGCACCCACTTCATCGTGGGCCGCGACCACGCGGGCGTGGGAGACTTCTACACGCCCTTCGCCGCCCAGGACATCTTCTCCGAGTTCCCCGACCTGGGCATCGTGCCCCTCTTCTTCAAGTCCTTCTTCTACTGCAAGCGTTGCGGCTCCATCGCCAACGAGAAGATCTGCCCCCACGAGGGGGAGGACATCGTGAACTTCTCCGGTTCCAAGATCCGCGGAAGGCTCGTGGAAGGGCTTCCTCCAGGCGAGGACATGATGCGACCCGAGGTGTCCCGGATCATACTGGATGCCGATACGCCATTCGTGGAGTGATGACGGAGCATGGTCGAGGAGAACCTCCTGACATCCGCGGTCCGTGGGAAGGGCCGGGTGGCGATCGTCCACCACTGGGACGCAGATGGCATAGCCTCTGCCGCCCTGGTCATCGAGGAGGTCCGCCGTGCGGACCCCGACGCCAAGACCCTCAACCGCAGCCCGACCATCGGGAGGTGGGCACTGGATGCCGAGGAGATCGACCTCCTTCGCGGATGGGGGCCGGACCTGCTCGTGATAGTCGACCTGGCCATCAGGGATGACGACCTGGATGCCATATTGGATGGCCTTCCGGGCGTCCTTGCTGTGATGGTGGACCATCATCGGGCAG
>JAUVRF010000380.1 GCA_030597775.1 Methanobacteriota archaeon
ACAGCCCCGTGGCGACCCGCGAGGGGCTCCGTGGCCCGGAGAGCGGCAGGCTCTCCGGCCGGCGGGCGAAGGGCGAGGTCCTCACCTGGGAGGAGGCCGAGAGGCTTGCGGCGGGCGGCGGGGTGGAGCTCTACACCATCACCGGCAAGCGGGGTCACATCGGTGCCCTGGCGGCCATCGGATGCTATGACATGGGGGTCGCCGCGGCCGCCCTTCCTTCGGACCTCTGACGGTCCACCACCCATCTTGACAACCTTTTTACGAGCCAACGTCCATTCGAGGTCGGGGCCGGTACGTGGACTGGGACGATCTTGTGGCCAAGGTTGCGGGGAACGAGGGTGCCCCCCGGTACATCCGGATCGGTGCCTTCCTGCTCGCACTGAGCTTCATCAGCTTCTTGGCCCTCCTTTTCATGCCTCTGTACTCCTCGGGGGACCAATCCTACTCCTACTTCGACCTTCAAGAGGACATCCACGGCATGCCGTTCGGGATATCCAACGAGCACGTGATCGGTCATGTGAACTTCGCCCTGGCCGGATGTATCCTGACCGAGTTGATTGCCCTCGTGCTGATACTCGAGGGCAAACGGGTCATCAACCTGCGACGGTTCCTGGTGTGGCATGCCGAGGCGAGGGCCACATCCCTGTACGCCCTATCCACCGTGATGGCCACCATCGCGTTGGCGGGAGCAGCCTCCTTGTGGGGTCTCGTGGCCAGCATGCCGACCGTGTCGATGGATGGGATAGTTGCAGAGGCCGAAGTGGGGTCCTCTGGGACGGCCGTTGCCCTCGTGATGATGGGCGTGTGCGTCCTCGCGATGCTGTTCATGACGTACTACAACTGCGTGCTCTCGGTCTACAGGGGTGGTGTGACCCCGAGGACCCGTAACATGGCCCGGATCACGATGCTGTTGGCACTCGTGAGCGTCGCGGGGATCATCCTCCTCCGGCTCGGCACCATATCGACCGGTTCCATCATCATAGATGGCGGTCCTGACAACTTCCTTGACGACCCGATCGAGATCGATTTCTTCTATTCTTCGGCCAGGATCGGTTACTACGGGGACCGCCCCGGCGATTATCCGTTGATGGCCTCCCTGGATCTCCAACTGGGCGCCATCCAGGTATTGCTGGGAATGACACTGCTGGCGGCCCTGGCGGGTGCCATAGGAGTGTCCGCCCACAGTCTCGGCGGAAATAGCCAGAGGGTCCGTCGCACGGCCTCGATACCGGCCCTGGCGCTCTTCCTCCTGGCATCGGCCAGCTTCTACGGAATGGGCGCGGCGGGCGTCGCCCCCGCGGCGGTACGGGAGCTCTGGGAGAACGACAGCATGCCAGCGGGCCTTGGATCGGGCCTGATCCTCGCGGTGGTGCTCATCCTGGTCGGTGTCATCCTCACGGTCCTGTACTTCTTCAAGGCGGGGTCAGAGTTCGTGATCGATTCCTTTTCATTCTGGAAGGAGGGCGGGGGGCCTGAGGAGGATGTCATCCCCTCCGGTGGGGTCGAGGTGTTCGGGCCGGGCAAGGATGGTGAAGAGCCCGTCGACGTCGAGGCCGTGGGACCCCCCGCACCACGCAAGAAACCGATACTTCCAAAGCCGGTCCTCATCGTACTTGTCGTCATCCTCGTGATAGGCATGGTCCTCGCTGCCGCGGTGGGTGTGGCGATGCTGAGGGACCCGACCGGTGGGCATGGCATTCCGGGTCGGACCCCTGTCGTACCCGAGGAGCTGCCACCGTTCCAGATGGACCACACACAGTCGACGAACCTGGAGGAGGGGGACACCCTCATCGATGACGCCCTGTTGGCCGTTCTGGGCCCACACCCGGACGAGACCGTCTACTTCGTCAAAT
This sequence comes from Methanobacteriota archaeon, assembly GCA_030597775.1. Taxonomy (GTDB): domain Archaea; phylum Thermoplasmatota; class DTKX01; order DTKX01. The sequence continues at coordinate 1,854 of JAUVRF010000380.1, forward strand.
CCGTCACCGTCAGGGTACAATGGTCCGACGAACCTGATGCGGGCATCCTCTGGACGAACCAACCCGACACCTTCGACCTGGAGGTGATCGACACCGGGGACGTGTTCGCACCAGGGATCGCCACGGGCGAGAATGCCCAGGGAGGCCCGGGCTCCATCGATGCAAGATGGTACAGCGCCGAGTTCTGGTTCGCATGGGGGAATCTGAGCCTGGTGGACACGGGCGATGCCGACGTGATATCAGAGGCCTCGGTCGATGTGCATGTGACCATGAGCAATGCGGGCGATCAGACGACCCGACTGGGAAGGACCCAGACCGACCCAGGGAACCAATGCACCGTCACCATCACCGTCGAGGGGACCTACTACACCGTCGCGGAGGAGGGCCAGTAGACCATCGGCCCCATGATAAGCAAGGCATTAAATATCCTAAGAATCGTTAGCCAGTCCGAGGTGCCCCGATGCCAGCAGAGTTCATGCAATTTTTCGGTAAGAGCACCAAGCAGCAGCTTACCATCATCGGCGTGATGCTGCTCGTTCTTGGAGCCATCGGAGCATTCGGAGTCATGTTCCTCTCCAACGAGACACCGGCTTCGCTCATCAATGCACCCGCCAAGGCCGAGTACTACGGGGGTGTCTCCATCTGGGCCATATTCGCCTTCTCGCTGGTCGCCATGGGGGGAATGCTGATAATCGGGGTGGCCTTCACCGGTCTCCCCTTCGTCTACATGGCCAGATATCACATGGGTGTCTTCTATGCTGGCGTCTTCAGCCTCATCATCATCCCGGCCGGCCTGGGCCTGCGGATGGGAACCACCCTGATGGCCAATGCCAAGGCCGACACCTTCTTCGCCAAGGACCTCACGGGCGAGGTCTACTCCTCCCCTGCCGGCTTCCTGGCCGTGGTCATCGGAGCGGTGCTCCTGGGCCTATGCCTTTTCATGATCTTCATCAACCTCATGCCCATGGCAAAGGTATCTTACCGCCCGGGCATGGTCAAGG
>JAUVRF010000069.1 GCA_030597775.1 Methanobacteriota archaeon
GGACCTGGACTGCCTGCTGGACGTGGACACCCAGGGCGACCTTCACCGGGCGCAAGTGGTACTCGAGCGAAGGCAGAAGCGGGCCGAGCTCGACCCCGAGTGCTAGTTCCTCCCGAGGTACAACTTATCCTCGCGCCAGTGGCATCCCTGAGCCCGGTGAGCATCCTGGGTGGGAAGTTTCTTCTGGGCGGGGCCCCCCTCGTTCTCCTCGCATCGATATCCATGGTATCGCCGATGGTCAGCGCCACTTCCATTGTGGACCCGTACTACGGCCTTGTCAGGGCGGCGGTCCTGGCGATACCGCTGCGAGGGATCCTGATCGTCGCACTGGTGTCGACATACTACATCTTCAGCAAGGACCCACCCCGCGAACCCGCCTGGTTCCACATCTCGAACATCCTCGTGGCGATCATGCTGTTGACCCTGATAGACGCCTTCACCACGCCCTTGGCCTTCCTGGACCTCAGACACACCACATTCGCGTTCACGGTCCTTGGCCTTATCATCGTGTTCCTGTACACCCTCGTGTTCTCGAGGTATCTCCTGTTCCCCCTTTCAGCCTCCGCCGTGGTAGGAGCGGCCTTCGCGGGGATATCCATCCTCTGGTGGAACTACCTCCTCTCACTCACGGATGCCCAGGTCGACGACAAGATCGAGCTGTTGGCCTATCTGTTCCTCGGAGGTATGTTCATCATGCTGAGCATACTGTTCCTGGAGACAGTGAGAAACCACCTCGGACATGGCAGGACCCCCGATGCTGACCCCGATGCTGACCCCGATGGAGCGGATGATGGTCCATCCATCCATGAGCGGACCCTCCGGATGGGGGAGATGCTTCTGGCGTGCACCGTCCTTGGGATCGTGACCCTGTACCTCTGGCAATCACTCTAGAGGTTCTGGCGCCATCTCCACACGGACTGGGAAGGCTGACCATGGGGGCACCCCGTTCTCGTCCAGGGGGAAGGACGGGGAGAGCACCTGGGTCTTTGCGTCGGCTCCCCAGGGCATGAATATGTGTCCTTGCGCAGTTCCCTCCTGCGCGAACCTGACCGGAAGCGTCATCGAACCCTGGATGGACGTCACCTGGGCGGTGGCACCCTCAGTGAGGAGGAGGGCGGTGGCATCCTCCCTGGTGAGCTCGACGTACGCTGGCTCCACGTCCCTGGGCCTCACCACGTCGCCGCCGTGGGACAGGTAGAGCTGGCCATCCCACCAGGTGGCACCGTCCAGGGAGATCACTGCGGTCATCGGATAGTCCGGGCTGGAGGGCCTTCGCATGGTGGGGTCCTCTCGTGGGATGATGGTTGCCATCCCGCTGTCTGTCGGGAACCCTGGACCCAGCCCGTCCTGGCCCATGTACCTGCGGGCTGTGCCACCCTGCTCGGCCGACCTTTCGGTGACCACGGGCCACTGGACGCCCCGAGCGCCCGTCAAGGGGTCTCCCAGCAGCAGGGCCCGCATGTCCGCGGGCGCATCCACCGTCGCCCTACGCACCTCCTCCACCACCTGGGTGGAGCTGTCGAACTCGAACAGGGGGGCGCTCACCATTCCAGGACCGATCAGTGACAGCACGAACCACTCCGGACGGGTCCCTTCAAGGGCTGCCAGCGACGGCAGGGACCTGGCCACCTGCCTCTCGGAGCTTATGAAGTATGACTCCCGCTCGTACCAGGAGGGTCGTGGGAGGACCAGGTCGGCATAGGCCACATCCGGGTCCTCCAGGTGAGACGCCGTGGAGACCACGAAGGAGGCCCGGAGGGCGGGATCGACGAGGTTCTCAAGGTCGGGAAGCTGGGCCGATACCGAACCGCCCATGAGGAACAGGATCGGCATGTCGCCCTGCTTCGCCTTGCCGAGCATCTCGATGGCGCCCTTGCCCGTGGGAAGCCTGGCTGCGTTGGCCGCGTACTCCTCTCCCCAGGTCTCCGCCAATGCGGGTGTGGCTGTTCCCGTTCCGCCCATGACGGCGCCGGGCAGCATCAACGGTGTCCCGCCCAGGTCGAACCCTCCCCTTCCCATGGCGTGTGTATGGAGACCCATCGGTCCGGCTCCCGGGCGTCCCATGTGACCGGTCATGAGATGGAGATTGATGACCGTCGACACGGCCGCGCCGTTGTCACCGGCGCTGGCCAGCCGGGAGGACCATATGGTGAGCACGTTCCGGGCCAGGGACCATCGCTTGGCCAGGTCCTGGATGACAAGGGGGTCCAGTCCGGTCAGGGTGGGCACGTCGAAGCTCTTCAGGTAACCGCTGGAGTCCCTGTTGCCAAGCTGCGACACCCATTCGCTGGGACCGTTGCACAGGTCCACCAGATGGTCCGCGTCCACCCGCTCGTTCTCGTCATACACGGGGTTGTACAGCTTGAGGTACTCGGCGTAGGCCTCGGCGTTCTGGGCGTTGTCGAGGGACCACTGGGACGGCGCAACGGAAAGCCCGTGGGTCAACCAGTAACCCATCGAGTTGAGCAGTGCCACCTCTCCCCCCGCACGGACGGGAACGTGGAGGGACCGAGTCCGCAGGGAAGTGGGGGACATCCTCGGGTCGACCACCACCAGCTCCACACCCCGGTTCACCACCGCCTCCACGACGCGGGCGTAGAGGACGGGATGCGTGGTGGCGATGTCCTCGCCCACCACCACTATCATGTCGGCCAGGTTGACGTCGTCGTAGCAGGTGGGAGGTGCCACCTGGCCCAGGTGGACCATGTAGGACCGCTCGCTGGCCCGGGAGTGTATGGACTCCACCGTGTCGATGTTGGACGAGTTCATGACGGCCTTCCATAGCTTGCCCGCGACGTACGCGTCCTCCATGGCCACGTCGGCACTCATGATGCAACCTCGAGCGTCGTCCCCGAAATCGTTGCCGATGGCCACCAGGGTGGAGGTCAGCTGCTCGATGGCCTCATCCCACGGAACGGTCTCGAACTGTGACATGGTGGGCCTCGTGCCCTTCGTGGTGGGGTTAAGCCGCCTGAGCGGGGTGCCCAGGGTCGAGGGCCAAACAGTGGCCGGGGGAAGGGTGCCCCTGGTGCACACCATTCCCAGGGTGGAGGATGACTGGGGGTCGCCCTTTGATGGGTGGGGCTCGTTGGAGGCCGTCACCGACCGGACGCCGCATCCTATGGAGCAGATCGGACATACGGCCACGGCCTCCCTCGCCTCGGGCAACGCAGGGATGTCCAGGGGAGACCGAACGCCGAGGAATGACGACACGGTCGCTCCAACGGCGGCGGCCGTTGCCACGCCCACGCACACCTGGACGAACCTCCTCCGAGTGAGCTCCTCGGCCGCCTCTTGGCCATCCCCCGTCCTGTCGGTCGCCATCGTTCAGCCCTCCGTTCCCGGTCCCGGGACCTCTGGTTCGATGCTGGTGAGCCTCGGGATGAAGGCCGACCTGTAGATGGCTATGATCATGACGAACAGACCCAGCACGACAGCCAGGTTCACCGCGAGGGCGGTATCGCTCCTTCCCTCGACCACCCCCTCCACCAGCAGGAAGGTAGAGGCGAGCTCGATGATGGTCAGGATCGCCACCAGGATCGCGGCTCCGTAGGAGGAGGGAGGGGTCTGCTCCTCCACCACGTACCGCTCCCTGGAGCCGATGTGGACCTGGTGGTGGCGGCTGGTGCCCCGTATCAGGTAGTACGCCACCCAGGTGAGCAAGAGGGTGGCGAGGAAGGCGATCGTGCCCAACCAGTAGGCCATTATCGGTACCCCCCACTCGGATACACCGCCCTCACCCTCCTCCAACTGGGGCTCTCCCTGGCTGACGGCCCGGATCGTGTTGAACTGGTCCAGGTCCCCGGTCTCCACACCGTCCCCGTTGACGGAGTTGACAGAAAGGTAGAACACCGCATCCCCGGTCTCCTCCCGGGGCGCCCTCCAGAGGATGCGCCACTGACGCACCTTGTTGCCCGCGAGGGTGTGTGACGCGGATAGACCATCCTCGAACACCTGGACCATGTCCGAGCCCTCTGGGATGGCGAAGGTCCCGTTGGTGCAGGTGATCATGAAGCCACCCTCGGCGATCATGCCCTCGGTGACGGGCGGTCCCCCGGCAACGCTCACCAGCAGATCGTACGTCTCGTCGGGCTCGTACCTCTCGGGAAGCCCCATCAGGTTGAGGGTGACCCCGGGGTCCGGACCTATGTTGTGGCAGTGGCAGCCCGCCTGGGACGAGTCCTCAAGGCCCACTCCACCGCTCTGCTGGGCCGAACCCATCGGCATGAGGGGGATGGCCAGGGCTATCAGGACCGTGACAAGAAGCAGCGCAGCCTGCCGTTTCTTCGATGATCCGTGTACCACCGCCACTTGGGTACCCCTGGCTCGTCCTCTTGAGGGCCCTGGACCAGTATAAACCTTGCGGGGGAGGGGCATCGTCACCGCCGCTGGACGCTGGGGCCCCGGGTAGCGTACCAGGCCACCCCGACGATCGCCAACACTGCTGCGATCCCGACGACCGCCCAGAAGGCGCCTGCGTCGGATATGCCGCCCCGGTTCCCCTCCTGCACCTCGACCTCCTCCCTGCCCCACTGGTCGCTGGGCATCTGCACGCCGTCGCCGTTCACCACATTGGTCACCAGGGTGATGGTGACCGTTCCCGTGTCCTCCCCGGGGGCCCTCCAGCGTACCGACCACCATGTGGCGTTGTTACCTTCCAGGGTGTGGGTGAGCTCCCCCGACGAGGGGTCCAGTCGTACCTGGTCGCTCCCTTCCGGGGCGAGGAGCTCTCCCGCGGATGCACGCAGGTCGAAGCCCGCCCTGGCACCCGGGCCCCTGGCCGGTCCTCCCTCGAAGGACAGGTTGAGGTCGTAGACCTTCCCCGGCTCGTAGAATCCGGGGAGCCCTTCTATAAAGGGTCTCACGCTGAGGGTCTCGGTTATGTTGTGGCAGCTGCATCCCGCCCTCGTCTGGCCTACCATGCCGGCGGAGTGTGACATGACGGGAGTGGGCGCAAGTATGGCCAAGGTCACCATGAGCACGAAAAGTGCCGCCGCTGCGAACCTGAAGTCACGGACCGCGTACCCCGATGCCAGGCCTACCACCACCCTTCCGATGTGCCTTTGCGATTATAAAGGTTGCCAGGCCCCGCGGTCATCGCCGCCGTCTTTTTCCCCGTTTCCGGGTCGAACGCTTGGCGGCCGTCTTGGAGGACGACCTTGACCTGCCCACGACCATCCATATGACCAGGATCGCGATGAGGATCAACACGCCGTACAACAGGCTGGTGGCGAAGCTGCCCCCGGAACCCTCCACGGTCGTCGAGGTCCTCCCCCATCGGTCATTGCTGTTGGGCATTCCGTCGCCGTTGACGACGTTCACCACCAGGACGACCTCGACATCCCCGGAACCCTCCTGGGGTGCCCTCCACAGGATGGACCATCTGTCCTCCTTGTTACCCGAGGAGGTGTGGGTGGCCTCATGTTCCGCGGGGTCGACCCTCACGAGCCCGCTCCCCTGGGGGACCAACAAGGTCCCATCGCCCACCTTCAGATCGAAGCCAGCACGGGGGCCGGTGCCCGCTGCTGGTCCTCCCGTGAACGATAGGTTCAGTCTGTAGACCCTTCCCGGTTCGTAACTGGATGGCAGACCCTCGACCAGAGGCTGGACGTTCTGTGCGATCGAAGAGGAGTGGCAAGTGCATCCGGTGCCCGTCCGTCCAGTGATGCCAGCGGAGTAGGAATCTGCATCCATCGTGGACAGGGAAAGTGCCAACAGGCCGACCAGTGCGACCGATGACGCGATCAGTGCGATAGAGAAGCTCCTTTTCAACCTCATTGATATGCCTGGGCCACGATTGTGTGTCCATATGATAAGTATTGACCCTGAAGTTGCCCAATGGGTCGATCGGGGGTCGATGTATCCCCTGGTCGGCACACCGTAAAGGCTAAAGGCGGAAAACGGCTTCCAAGGGACCCTGAGGAGGCGGGACGACGGGAGAGCTCCACTTCGTAGGACTCGGGCTGCACGACGATGCGGACATGTCCCTGGCCGGTCTGGAGGCCGCCAGGACCTCCGACCATGTGTTCGCCGAGTTCTACACCTCCAAGCTCTCCGGGACCTCCATCGAGCGCCTCGAGGCCAGGATCGGGAAGGCCATCCACGTGCTTGAACGCGAGGGCGTGGAGGAGGACCCGGAACCCATGCTCGAGGCGGCGGCCGGAGGGACCGCCGTCCTCCTGGTGGCGGGCGACCCCATGGCCGCCACCACCCACATCGACCTTCGCCTGCGGGCCGAGAGGATTGGCATCCGCACCCGGGTGTTCCACAATGCCTCCATCCTCACCGCGGCCCTCACGGAACTGGGTCTCTCGGTCTACAAGTCGGGAAGGGTCACGACCCTCCAGTGGCCCCACGGCGATTACTTCCCGACCTCGCCCTACGAGCACATCATGGCGAACGTGGAGGCGGGCCTTCACAGCCTCGTACTCCTGGACATCCATTCGGACGAGGACCGTTACATGACGGCCACCGAGGGATGCCGCCTGCTGCTACGATACGAGGACATGCTGGGCAAGGGGGTGACGGGCCCCGACTCACTGGCGTGCGTGGTGGCCGGGGTGGGCTCTCCGGATTGCAAGCGACGGGCCGGCAGGCTGGGCGAGCTGGCCGAGGAGGATTTCGGACCGGCACTCCACAGCATAATCGTACCTGGGAAGCTCCACTTCATGGAGGCCCGGGCGCTGGGGGTCCTGGCGGGTGCGGACCCACATCTGGTGGGCGAGGGTGTCTGAGGTTACCTCACAACTCCCCTATGGACCGGAGCTTCTCCTCCGCGGAGGTGTCCTTGTCGTACCTGGCATCCACCTTGAGGTTGATGGATATCCGTTCCCCGCCCGCGGCCCTGACGGCATCGTGGGCCTGTTCCACCGCGCGGAAGATGGAACCAAGATCAGGACCTTCCAGGACCGTGCCCATGGGGCACGGGGTCACCTTGAGACCGGACTCTCGCAGAGCCTTCACCGCCTCCTTCACGTAGCGGCTGAGGCTGGTCCCCACCCCGAAGGGGGCTATCGATACCTCTGCGATTATCATGTGGACTCGAAGGGTTGGCTCGGAGAAAAGGGTTGCGCTCGCCTCAGGCGAAATGACCGAGGATGATCAGTGCCCGGCGAGAGTATTCTGCGGACTTGGTGTAGTTGCCAGCCTGCTGGAACGTCTCGGAAAGGTACCGCATGCGGTCCGCCCGGTCCCATACCTCGTCACGGTCCAGGGATCCCAACTCCTCCTCGAGCTGCTCGAGGAACCGGCGGGACTTCTCCTCGGGAGCCACATCAGGCTCGTCCAGGAGTTCCAGCATCAGGTCGTCCTGAGCCTTGCGCTCGGCACGGTCCTTCTGCATCTCGACGGACTTGCCCCACAGGCCAGTGCCGGCCGAACCTCCGTCGGCCATGCCCTCGGCCTCCTCTAGGATCTGCTTGCGGGCATCGCGACGGCTCTCCAGCTCCTTGATGGCCTGCTCGAAGGTGTCCTCCAGTCCCGCCGCGACCTCGTGGAGACCGAGGGACTGGAGCTGTCGCAGGAGGTCCTCTATCCGTTCCTCCTTGACGGCCACCAGCTGTTCGCGAAGAAGGATCTCCCGGATGCGTTGCTCCAGCATGCGCTCGCGGGTCAACAGCACAGCCTCCCGCTCGTTGAGTTCCATCTCCTTTTCTGTCGGGTCCTGGTCTCCCAAGTCAATCCACCGGCTGCTGGAGCTTGTCATAATCTCTCAGGACTTGATAATAGGGTTTCGTCAGGATTCTCACACCTAGGAACTGCCAGCACCCAGATTCCTGAGTTTCCCCGGGCGGAATTTAGGTAAAAACATAGATAAAATTTTTTACCTATTGAAATGCGATGACAAGGGGTCACGTCACCCGGTTGGTGAAGGCAACGTCCACCTCA
>JAUVRF010000352.1 GCA_030597775.1 Methanobacteriota archaeon
ACATACCACCTGGACGTGCTGGAGCGGGAGAACTACGTCCGATCGGCCCGCGACGGCCGGTTCAAGCGGTTCTACTCGACGGACGTCAAAGTACCCAACGGGAAGCTCAGGAGGACCCCCGACGAGGTCAGGACGGACCTGGTGGAGTTAGTGAGGGGCCACCCCGGCATCTCCCAGAAGGAGCTGGTGAGGGAGCTTGGCATCGGCAGGGACACCGTGGGCTACCACCTTAGGGTGCTGATCAAGGAGGACGCGCTCGATTCGAAGAAGATGGGCAGGTACACCGTCTACACCGTCAACGGGAAGAGATGATGCGGATAATCTCAGCTGCCCGTAGGATCCTTATTCCCCGAAAGGTCCCAAGGGCCAGCAGGTGACTGTCCCCTGTGATGATGAATTCTGCATCCCCTATTAGCGCCGTCTCCAATATCAGATCGTCCGAAGGGTCGTCATCGAGAACCCTGAGGTCACCTGTGATTGTGATCGATCGGGATGCACTCATGATCCTTCGAAGATATTCAAAACGACGTTCCCAAGGGACGCCGAACTTACGCTCGAGCACGTCATCGAGTTCATAGAGGATCACTTGAGAAGTGAGCGAGCTTATTGCCCCTCCCAGACACTGGTCGAACACAGCGCTCTCGTTACCATCCCAAAGGAAAGCAGACACGAGGACGTTGGTGTCAAGGACGACCTTGATGGGGCTACTTTCTCTCTTCCCGGACCTCATCTATCGCCTTCTGGACATCTTCCCTTGTGATGCCCTTTTTTCGAGCGAACTCCCTTCCCCATCGCATCAGTTCCTCGAACTCTTCCTCCGTGGGGATGCTGACGCGTCTGAGAACGATCGTGTCGGCCTTACCAAACACAGCGAAGATATCTCCATCCTCTATATCGAGGTCCTTCCGCATGGCCTTCGGGATAACGACCTGTCCCTTCGTAGACATCTTTGTCAACACTACTCGACTCATGGTATCCGTGAGATAGTAAGCCCGTCTTACCTCTTTAGTCTTTCCTTCCATCTCTCCACACTTTCTCCCGTCCGCCCCAATGAGGAATGCAGAGAGCCCCTTATAAGCGACCACAGGGGGGATGGGTGAATGACCTCTTACCCGAGGGTGGCCTTGTCCAAGCTCGCCCGCATCCTCCGGGCGTTCTCCCCGGGGTCCCCACCACACAGGATGCCACCTATCACGGCGACCCGCCGGACACCCGTCGAAAGTACCTCCTCTATGTTGTCCCCGGTGATGCCGCCGATGGCCACCACGGGCGTATCCACGGCAACCACCACCTCCCGCAGGAGCTCAAGCCCCAGGGGCTGGATAGGGGTGTCCTTGGAGGGCGTGTGATAGACGGGACCGATGGCGATGTAGTCGACCACCCCCGCCTCGTCGGCCTGGAGGGCCATCTCCAGGTTGTGGGTGGAGATGCCGATGACCCTCTCCGGCCCCAGCATCTCCCGGGCCTCCTCGACGGTCATGTCCTCCTGGCCCAGGTGGACGCCCGCGGCGTCGAACCGTAGGCATAGGTCGGGCCGGTCGTTGATGATGAGGGGCACTCCGGCGACGTCGGTGATGGCCTTCACCGTCTCGATCCTCTCGGTCAGAACACGGTCGGGGGAGACCTTGTCCCGCAGCTGGACGATGTCCACTCCCCCCTCTATGGCCTCCCGGACCCCCTCGGGTCCGGCCGCGAGCAGGTAGAGGGAGGCGTCGAACCGCACTACTCCTCACTCTCCAACCGTTGGATGATCTCCAGGGCGACCTTCTTGCCCGAGAGGAGCATGCCACCGAAGACGGGCCCCATCCTGGGACTGCCGTAGACGGCATTGGCACCCATGCCGACGACGTAGATGCCCGGGTAGACCTCCCGGGAGTTCTCCATCACCAGCCTCTCGCCGGCGACGGCGTCCATGGGCTGTTCCCACTGGACGTCCCCGTCCTTGGTGTTGAGGACCTTGCCCTTCTTCTTGACCAGGGTGTGGAGCACCTCCAGGGGATGGCCGGTGGCCTCGATGGTGTACTTGGCCCTGATGGTCAGGGGGTCCACGTGGAGGCCCGTGGTGTCCACGGGCGTCCAGTTGATGACGAACCCGCACACCCGGTCGTCGATGATCATGGTGTCGTCCACCGAGATGACGTTGAACAGCTTGGCCCCCGCGGTGATGGAGGCCGCCATGATCTTGGAGATGCACTCGACGGCGTCGGCCACGTGGTAGTTGTCGTCGTACTTCTTGTAGCGGACCCCGAACTCGTCCATGATGCTCAAGGCCGAGTCCTGGACCACGATGGTGTTGAAGAACATCCCGCCGCCCCACATGCCGCCGCCCGGGGCCAGCTTCCGCTCGAAGATGACCACCTTGTAGCCGGCCTTGGCCAGGTAGTAGGCCGCGGTCATCCCCGCGGGACCAGCCCCGGCGATGGCCACGTCCACGTCCGTGGCATCCGTAAGCTCCTTCATGTACGTCTCGATGATCGCCCTCGAGATCACGGCCTCGTCCAGTTCCCTTACCATCGTCTGCCCGCGCAGTTCCGGGCGACGGTAACGGCCTTCTCGGACATAAGCGCTTTCCTGGACAAACGTTCGGAACAAGAGAAAGAGCCATCGAGGGAAAAAAAGAAGCAGGGAGGGCCCGTCATGCGACAAGCCCTCCAGATGGATGGACGGGGGTGTGTCTCAGGCCCTGTCCTTCCGCCCCATCATCGAGGCTGCAAGGAAGCTGACCAGGACCAGGATGGCTGAGATGCCAGCCACTATCGACATGGTGACCAACCCGCTCTTGGACAGCAGGGACCCGGTCAAACCAGTGGTCTCCCTTGGGGTGCCATCGGGGACGGAGGGGATGATGGTATTCCCGTCGTCGGGGGCCGGCTCCAGCTCGAAGTCCTGGGTGGTCTCCTCGCCTACGGCCACCTGCTCGTGGGCGTCCTCGTACCCGTCGGCCTCGACGGAGAGGTCCATCATGCAGTAGCAGATGGGGATCCCCGTGAACGTGTAGGCCCCATCGGCATCGGTGAC
>JAUVRF010000234.1 GCA_030597775.1 Methanobacteriota archaeon
CATCTTCACGTTGACGCCTGCGGTATGGGAGCTGGTCGCCACCGACGTAGGGAGGCTGGTCAAGGATTGGGGGAAGACACTGTTCCTGGTCACCTTTGAGAGGTCCTGTGCCCAAGAGCTAAGGCTGGTTGCTGATGCGTTCATCGACCTGACGCCAAGAGCCCCCCAACTCAAGAGGTAGGATGAGAACATAATGTGAGTGGCAGGCTTGCGCCCAGGGAACAATTGTTCTACCACCCACCGATCTCTCTGGGTCATTCAAGTCTATTATCCGTTATTAATGTTCCGTCGCATCTCTCTGATAATCAGGCAAATGACCTGCATCACTATCCCGACAACCCCACGGCAGCGAACTAGGTGAGCACCATGATGGGCAGGGAGGCGAGGACGAGGAGCAGGAGGAGGAAGAGGGGGGCCCTGTCCCGGCGGCTGATGTGGCAGTGTGATGCAGGGCCGTCCCCCGGTCGATCAAGGGCCATCAGAAGGGGAGCCAAGGCAGTATCCGACCTCTGACACGACCCCTGTACGAGCAATATGGTTCACCCAGGCATCGCTCAAGGTCCTCCTCCTCGAGCATGACGAAGAGCAGCAGACCTGCCCACCAGAGGGGCAAGAGGAGGATGCCGATGGTCGAACCCCACATCAAGGCCCAGCCAAGGGTCCAGAGGACCTCTCCCAGGTACATCGGGTTCCTTACGATGGAGAAGATCCCCCTGGTCACCAGCCTGAGCTCCTCGCATGGCTTGGGCCAGGGATCGATCAGGAACATGGCGGACATGAACCCAAGGCCGATGACCAGGATAAGGGCCCCCAGATAGAGCTGGAAGGGTCCGAGGTCGAAGCGGGGCTGCACACAGCATGGGAGGGGTATCATGAACCTGCCCAGGCCGAAGAGGATGACGCACGTGACGTTCAGCCAGCGATACTTACGCATCTTGTGGCTCACCAGGGTGATGCTGCCGCCGATGAGGGCGAACATGCTAAGTGTGGCCCAGAAGAACGGGTTACAATAGCAGAAGAAAGGGAGAGGGTCCACTCCCTTGGGAATCGTTATTGAACACCATAGCAATATTCGCTGATATGACCGGGGTCAGTCGTGCCCCTGCCCGTCATCCAGCTTCTGTTCCAGTTCCTCCAAGGGAGTGGGTTCGACGGGTTCCTCGGGCCCTTCCTCCTTGGCCTCTTCCTTCTCCTCCTCGGCTGCCTTGTCGTGGTCGGGCATCAGTGTCTCGACGTTGCGGACGCCGGGGAACAGGTAGCCTGCCAGGCCGATGATCACGCCGCCCACGCCCACGAGGAAGATGATGAGGGCCATGCCGGCTCCCGGGCCCGACCCGAAGAGCCGCTCGAGGAGGCCAGTAGCGTCCTCCATGAACGGTTCGGCCCAGTACTCGGCCAAGGGTCCCGCCAGGAGCTGGGAGATGGGAACACCCATCATGGCGATGAGGCCCCGGGTCGCGAACACCCTCCCCTGGAACTCGGGTGCCACCTTGGACTGCCAGATGGCCTGGTTCGAGCCGTTGCACAGGGCTATGGTGGACATGAACACGAAGACGCCCAGGGCCCAACCCCATATGTCGTCCCCAAGACCGAGGATGATCCCACCGACCGCCGCGATGGCCAGGCCGATGAAGACGCCATGGACCCTCTTCTTCGGGCCTCCATGGATGGACATGGCCACCCCACCGATTACACCACCGATGGCGCCGATGGCGAGCACCGAACCCAGCATGAGCTCGTTGTCGTCCGACTTGGAGAGGATCATCGGGCTCAGGAGGACCAGGCCGAATGTGGCTATCACGTTGAAGGCCAGGAGGATGAGCTGCAGGCCCAGCAGTCCCTTGTGGCTCCAGATGAACCGGAAACCGAAGGCCGACTCCCTCACGACGCTCTTCACCGTGGCCTTTCCCAGGTCCTCCCTGGGGGGTTGGGGGATGGGCACCAGGGCAAGCAAGCCAAGGGCGACGGTGAAGGTAATGACATCGACCATGAAGATGGCCTCGATGCTCGAGACGCCCAGGAGGATTGCCGCAAAGATGGGAGCCAGGATCATCGACAGGGCCTGGGCCGTCATCAGCATCCCGCTCGCCCGTCCGTAGTGCTTCTTGGCGACCATCATTGTCGTGGCCGTTGAGAACGCGGGGAACTGGAAGGCCTGGAACAACCCGGCGAACATCACCAGGATGTACAGATGCCACACCTCGACGACATCGACCCCGAACAGGATCAGCATCCCTATCGTGGCCAGGCCCGCCGTCAGGTCCACAAGCGCTATCGTCCACTTGAGGTTCCATCGGTCGACCAGGACGCCCGCGAAGGGCATCATGACCACCATGGGGACGAAGCCGAAGAAGGCCATCAGCGACAGGGAGATGGCGGACCCCGTCTCCTGCCAGACCCAGATGATCAGGCCGAACTGGGTCATCCCGGTGCCTATGAACGAGATCATCTGGCCGAACCAGACGACGGAGTAACCGGTCATACCGGAGAAACGCTGCTTCGATGGAGGTGGCGTGGCGTCCTCCGCCACCTCCTCGGTATCGACCACGGGCCCTTCCGTTGGGCCGTCCATTCCCGTGGGTACAGCTTCATCCTCCGTCCGAACACCTCGAGTTGAGAAGAATCTAACGGTCGGTGATTATGGTGATGGGAGAAAAGGGTATCGTAGACCCCGAACACCAGACCCACGGAGGAAGCACAGAGCCCTGGTTCACCACCCGGGTGTACAATGACCAGTATTGAACATTCGTCAGCAACGTATATGCGCCTCTCTCCGCCACGTAGCTATATGCGTGAAAAACGTATATGCGTCACCCTGTACGGCCGACGTATATACGTTCGCTTCGGCGGTCTGTCAATGTCCCCGATCAGTGAGGTCACTTGATGCAGATGGCCTCAACGCTCCAGATCCAGGAGCGCGACCCGCTCGAGGGCTAGGTCCGTCCACCGCTCCCTCGGCACCGCGGCCAGCTCGACCTTCCCCACGCCCAGCCTTAGAAGACAGTCCTCGGAGCAGACTAGGACATCGTCGTTGCGCTCCAGACCCAGCTTCTTTAGGAAGGCATCCTCCGTCCCACCGGTGATCTCGTCGCCCTCGGAGAGCAGCAGAATGGCGAAGACCTCCGTGCCAGGCCGTATCCCCACCCGCTTGAAGGCCACGTCCACCTGCCTGACGCCGGCGGCGCACAGGACCCACTCCACCCAGAGTGTCCGGGCCATGTTGTTCCCCCTTGCGAAGGCCCCCCGGGCATGGACCAGGGCGCTCTCGAGATGCACCCGGCCGCAGACCGCGCCGGCGTCCATGGCCTGGGCGGAGAGACCGTGCGAGGCGGCTGCCCTCTGGAGGTTGCGCATCCACACGTCCACGTGCACCACGGGTGCCCCACTGGCGCCCAGGAAGGCCTCAGGCGTCGTCGCCACCCCCTTCCGGACCGAAGCTGGACAGGGACGTCTGGGAAGCCCCATCGTCAGCAGCTGGCTCGGGCTCCTTCCTCGTCGGCTCGGTGGTGGCAGGGAACTCCTGGCCCTCCTCGACGACCTCGGCCTCGAAGGTGGTCCCCCTGGTCTCCTCGGGCATCTCCCCACCATACACCTGCTGGATGATATTGCTGGCCATGGCCTTGCCGATGCCAGGTATCGAGGCGAGCTGGTCGGTGGTGGCGGCCTTGAGGTCCCCGGGCTTCCTGAAGCCCTTGGCGTGGAGGGCCCTGGCACGCTGGCGGCCCACGCCCTTCAGGCTCACCAGCGGAAGCAGTTCCGCGTGGATGCCGTAGCTCACCCGCTTCTCCAGGTCACGGAGCCTGCGGGCCTGGTCTTTATAGCTGAACAGTCGGGCGATCTCGCTGGCGGCATAGAGGAGCCATCGGCCGTTGTCCACCTTTGCCCGGATGTCCCCGGGACCGATGTTGAACTTCACCGATATGCCATCCTCGGAGAGCTCGCCGATCCAGTCGAGGAACATCGAGCCGGTCTTGACCTCGGCCAGGAAATCCTCCCGCTCCAGCTCCTCGTCCACATCCTCCACCAGGAACTCCTCACGGTGGCGTTCGGCCAGCTCGCCCACGAGCTTGTAATCGGACCGGCGGAGG
>JAUVRF010000490.1 GCA_030597775.1 Methanobacteriota archaeon
CCATAGTACATCGGGGCACGCCTCTCCTCCGGGTCGTTCCTTATCATTAACCAGATGAGGGGTCCGACCAGAGGGGCCAGGAGGCCGATGATGAGCCAAAGTAAAGCCTCCTTGCGTCGTCGCTTCGCGTCCCTGTACATCCAGATGGCCGGCCAGATCCACAGGAGGATGCCAGCCACCACTAGGCTGATGCACATCACCGTGAAAAACTCGTCGTCGGACTGCTGGGTGGGTGGTGGGACCGCAAGGACGAAGAGGGCGAAGAGACCGAGGAGGGAACGGTTGGAGGGTGGCCTAGCGCGAGCATCCCGTGGAGCCTGGCCTATCTTCCAAAACCGCATGCCAACCCTATAATGGATTGATTTCCAGGCTCAAATAGATGTCTATCGACGGACGCGGAGATATCTCCCCGGATACACCTGTCCAACCGTCCCACACAAAGAGATATTAACATCGGGACGCATCTCCGAGGATACCCACAGGAGGCACATCCAATGGACTGGGGCATGAAGAACAGGATTTCGCGCATCATCAAACCCGACACGGGCAGGACCGTGATGCTGGCCGTTGACCACGGTTACTTCCAGGGTCCAACTCACAAGCTCGAGAACCCGAGAAAGACCATCACCCCGCTGCTACCCTACGCGGACGCCCTCATGATAACCAGGGGCGTCCTGCGCACCTGCGTACCCCCCGAGTGGGACGGCCCCATAGTGCTCCGGGTATCCGGCGGCACCAGCATGGTGGGCGAGTCCCTCAGCAACGAGACCATCACCACCGCCTTCGCCGATGCCATCCGTTTGAACGTGGCCGCTGTGGCCATCTCCATCTTCGTCGGCACCAAGCACGAGCAACAGACCCTGGCCAACCTGGCCAAGCTGGTGGACATGGGAGAGGAGCACGGCATGCCCGTGCTGGCCGTCACCGCCGTGGGCCGGGAGATGGCCCGGGACGCACGATATCTGGGCCTGGCGTGCCGCATAGCGGCAGAGCTGGGTGCCCACATCGTCAAGACCTACTACACCGAGGGCTTCGACAAGATGGTCGAGGGTTGCCCCGCACCCGTCGTCATGGCGGGAGGTAAGCGTTGCGACACGCCCCTGGAAGCCCTGCAGCTCACCTACGCTGCAATATCGGAAGGTGCGGTGGGCGTTGACATGGGCCGCAACATCTGGCAATGCGACGACCCCGTCCCCATGATCAACGGGGTGCGGGCCGTCGTCCACGAGGGGCTCACCCCCCAAGAGGCCCTGGAGCGCTACGAAGCAGTGAAGTGCGAGTGCGACGCGGATGCTGACAAGGAAGAGGTCATCTACTAGGGGACCCCCGTCGTGCGCGTCGCCGTCTACTACAGCAACTCCGATGTCCGGGTAGAGGAACGGCCCGTTCCCGAGATCGGACCCGACGAGCTGCTGGTCAAGGTCATGGCCAGCGGTATCTGCGGCAGCGACGTGATGGAGTGGTACCGGGTCAAGAAGGCGCCATGCATCCTGGGCCACGAGATAGGTGGCGAGGTGGTCAGGGTGGGGGAGAACGTGGGAACCTTCTCAGAGGGCGACCGGGTGTTCGTGAGCCATCACGTGCCATGCAACATGTGCCACTACTGCCTCGACGACCATCACTCGGTGTGCGACACCCTGCGGTCGACCAACTTCGACCCCGGTGGGTTCTCCGAGTTCGTCCGGGTGCCCGAGATCAACGTGACCAACGGGACCTACAGGTTGCCCCAGGGCATGGGCTACGACGAGGCCGTCTTCATAGAGCCCCTGGCCTGCGTATACCGCGGCCAGCGGCGGGCCGGCATCAAGGCCGGGGACACCGTCCTCGTGCTGGGCGCGGGTCTCACGGGTCTTCTCCACATCAGGCTTGCCCGGGCCCTCGGCGCGGGCAAGGTGATCGCCACCGACGTGCTGGATGCGCGCCGGGAGGCGGCCGAAGCGGGCGCCGAGTGCAAGACCTGCTCGGCCTTCGACGACGTCGCCTCCTTCGTCGAGCTCGAGAACGACGGCCGCCTGGCGGACCTGGTCATCGTGGCGACGGGCGCCCTGCCAGCCCTCAAGCAGGCCTGGGAATGCGTGGACAGGGGTGGTACCATCCTATTCTTCGCACCCACGGAGCCCGATTACGAGCTGCCCATGCCCTTCAACAGGCTGTGGGCGGACGAGGTCAGCGTGGTCACCACCTATGCGGCGGCGCCCCCCGACATCAAGGCCGC
>JAUVRF010000464.1 GCA_030597775.1 Methanobacteriota archaeon
CCTCATCACCAGGGGCAGGGAGGGGGCCTCATTGATGGACCATGAGGGCTCCGTCGAGGTGCCGATGGTCCCCGCCGACCCCGTCGCGGACACCACCGGGGCTGGTGACGCCTTCCGGGGTGGTTACTACTCGGGGCTCTGGAGGGGTCTGGAGCCCAGGGACCGCCTGCTCCTTGGAGCGGCCACGGCCAGCTTCGTGGTGGAGCGCCAGGGCCCCCAGACCAACGTGCCGAGCTTCGAGCAGGCATGGGAGCGGGCGGAGAGGACCGGGTCCGGATAGTACGGTACTGGGCCGGGATCGGTTGGCGCGAACAGTACCATACCAATCTGCTTATATACCATCACCCTCCGTTCTATCGTCGTGCAGTCTGTACGCCCCCTCTCGGCGGCCCTGCTGGCCATCCTCCTGGTGGCCCTGCCCATGCTCTCCATGGTGGGTTCCCCCACGGAGGAGACCCTTCCCGACCTCGTGGAGTTCGTGAACCTCTCCCCCCAGCCCGCAACCAACGACATCATGAACGATGAGATACCCTCGGCAGAGGTGTTGGGTGACAGCGTGGCGTTCCTCTGGGAGACGGACTACACCCACTGGCCGAACCCCGACGGGACCCAGCCCCACGAGTATCCCGAGAACGAGGACGCCCAGATCAGGTTCTGGCGGGACGGTGAGTTCACCGAGCCCTTCAACATCTCCACCGAGGGCGTGAAACCCGAGGGCTATGGCCATCATCCCCGTATGACGGCCTACGATGGGCGGCTCTATGTCTTCTGGAACAGCCATGCCTGGTCGGACAACAACACCTTCGCCGTCGTGCTGCGGGTCTACGACCCTGCAACCGACACCTGGGACCAGCCCAGGACCATCTGCGAGACCCCTGACGGAGGTATCTCGGCCGGGGGGATCGGGACGGTCCACGACGGCAAGCTCTGGGTCGCATGGCAGGGCCGGTCTCCGACCCAAGGGAACTTCTCCGTCGACGACCCTGACATCGAGATCATGGTGAGCTCCTTCGATGGCACCACCTGGGGTCCGGTCACCAACATCAGCGGGGGCAAGCCTGGAAAGGATACCGAACCGAGCCTCGTCTCCATCGGAGGTGAGCTCCACGCGGCCTGGAGCCACGACGACCCCATCAAGCCCGGCAACGCTGACATCCATCACAGTGTGATGTCGGCACAGGGCGTGTGGTCCGATATGACCGAGGGGCTGGGGCTGGGACCGACCCGCAACGACAAGAAGGCCCTGATCGTCGACTGGAACGGCACGCCCTGCCTGCTCTGGCAGTCCGACGGCATCAACATCAGGGGCAGGGTCTACAGCGATGCCGTCCTCTCGGTGATGGGCGATGACCGGTGGGGCGCACCCCTGATCATCAATCCCCCGGGGAACGACCATGGTAACGTGGTGCCGTCCGCGGTGACCTTCCGTGACGACCTGTACATCGCCTGGGCGACCAGTGACGACGGCATCACCCTGGGGACCGACATGGACGTGGTGATCCGGAACTTCGATGGTGAGCGCTTCGGTGAGATCGTCGTGCTCTCTCCCTCCGACACCAACGTGGAGCACAATCCCTCTGACGACGGGTCCGTGGACCTGTTCGTGTTCGAGGGGAACCTCTACGCTGTCTTCGACGCGATCTTCTCACCCGTCACCGATGGCCCCAACAAGGACGTTATCCTCAGATACGTCGGCTACGACCATGACGGCGACGGCACCGACGACGTCTCCGACGCCTTCCCCAAGGACCCGAAGGAATGGACCGACACCGACGGGGACGGTGTTGGGGACAACCGGGACGCGTATCCCGACGACAGGACCAGATGGCAGAAGGAGGAGGACGACCCCTACGAGGGAAGGATCTCCGGGGACGCCTGCGCCATCGGTGGCATGCTGTTGATCATTTTGGCGCCCTTCGGCCTCCTCTTGTGGTTCCGTTACACCGAAAAACGGAAGGCCAGGCCCAAAGGTTGAAATAATGGCCAGACGCATCTCAATTCGATATCCGTGAGGACCAATGTGATCGTCGCAATGCTGCTCGTGTCGATGTTGTTCGCGGCAGCACCCACCGTCATCGGAAGCGAGACCGACGGGAAACCCGTGCTCACCCACCACCCCATCGAGGTCAAGCCGGGGGACACCTTCGACCTGGAACTGTCCGTCCAGGTCTGGGTCAACTCCAGCTACACCGTGACCTTCGCCGAGAGGACCAGGTTCACCTTCCCCGGTGCCAGGGCACAGACCCACGTCATGACCGGGGGTGATGCCATCCTGTTCGGGGTCCCGTGCGAGGTGGCCAGCGATGCCCCCGACGTGGACTTCCCCGTCGCCTTC
>JAUVRF010000047.1 GCA_030597775.1 Methanobacteriota archaeon
TGTAGGCCAGGTGTGGTACGATCAGCGTGCCCCCGCCGTAGTCCGGGCTGGGGACCAAGGCGGTCCAGGGTTCGGTGTAGGCGTGATAGTAACCATTGTGCAGGTCGGGCGGTTCGACGAGCAAGGCACCAGCTCCCGCTGACATGTGGGCCACCACCGAGGCGATGTACTCGATGCGGACCTCCATGTAGTTGTGGACCTGGGTTGGGTTCTGCATCTTGACGCCACGGCCCATGACACCGACGGCCCAGTACTGGCCCTCGTGGCCGCTTGCGGTCACCGTGCCCTTCCGCACGCCGGTGAAGGAGGGGGACATGTCCCCCTGCTGGTCGACGCTGCCGTCGGCGCCGAAGTCCACCGTCCAGGTCAGGGTGCCAACGCTCTTGTCCCTGAGGTTGGCGGTGGGGTAGATGACCTCCACGTCCACCGACTCTGTGCCCTCGGGTATCCAGATGAGCTTGGTCTGGTTGGCGCTGTAGGGCTGGAAGAAGGCCGACTCGCTCTCGGTGAACCGGCCCCACTCGCCCTCCCACGAGGCGAACATCTGGTCGGTGGCGACCTCCAGCTCGCCCTCCTCGAGGGAATCGGCGTAGGCCTCCAGCGCATCCGCCACCGTAACGTCCGTGCGCGGATTGTCCATGCGGAGCTGCTCGAGGGCCAGGGCCATTGCGACCGCCCGCTCGGCATTGATCATGCCGTATCCCTGCACGTAGTCGATGGGCTCGCCGTCCACCCCGTAGCCGTCCAGTCCCTCATCGGGCTCGGGGATGCCCGTGCCACCGGAGGCGCCGCCCCACAGGTAATCGGCGGTGGACTCGATGATCCACTCCACCTCGTGGATGCGGGTGTCGTCCCGCTCGAACCAGTCGCCGGGATCGCCGCTGTGGTCCTCGTGCTTCTCGGAGACCTTCATGCTGGGAGCGGCCTGCCACAGCAGGGCCACGAGACCAGCGAGATGGGGGGTGGACATGGAGGTGCCGGAGATGGCGAGGTAGTAGGGGTTTGTGTTGGAGCCCAAGTAGGACCCCGCGCTGATGATGGTGCGACGCGCCGCTGCGCTCCAGATGGTGACACCGGGAGCGCCCACGTCGGGGTAGGTGTGGCTGAGGCCCCGCTTGCCCCGGGAGGAGAAGTCCGCCACTCCCGAGCCGTCCCGCTCGAAGGCGGCGCACATGAGTGCCACGGGGGTGTTGCCCTGACCGGAGGTGGTCAGCTCGTTGCCCTCCGGGTCCTGGCGGCCGTCGTTGCCCGCGGACCAGGTGCTGACCACGTTGTTCTCGAAGGAGATGGCGTTGATGAGCGCGATCAGTGCCATTTGGGGGTCGTACTCCTCGACGGTGGTGTGCCAGGAGTTGGTGTACACGCGTATGTTGTGGGGGTTGTTCCCAGGCCTTGAGTTCTGCCATATCCAGTCCAGGGAGCCTATGTAACCCGCGCTGTTGTCGGTGTCGATGGTGATGCCGATCAGATTGGCGCCGGGAGCACCGCCACGACGGGCGCCGGCGGAGGCGTCGCCGTTCCCCGCCACGGTCCCCGCCACGTGGGTCCCGTGGCCGTAGCCCAGGTCGCTGTTCTCCGTCTCGTAGTAGGGGCCGTCCCCCGTGTCCGAGCGAAGGTTGAAGAGGGTCTTGATGCCGTAGTCCAGGTCGGGGTGGCTCGCATCGATGCCAGTGTCCACCACGACGGCGGTCACGCCGGTCCCGTCGATGGGGGCGCTGGGGGTGCTCATCTGCTGCTGCACAACGGTGGCCCACACACGGCTCGCGTTCACCACGCGGGTGCCCACCTCCATGTCGTGGACGAGGGGCAGGTCGGGCTCCACGTACCAGGTACGGCCCGAGTCGACAAGCCGCCATACCGCGCCGACGGGGCCCTCCACGTGACAGGCGTCGATACCCACCCATCGATGGACCAGACGAAGGCCCAACCGGTCGAGCAGGGCGCGGTCCGCGTCGTCGGTGCCGTCCCGGAACTGCACGATCACGGACACGGTGTCGTCGTATCCCAGGGGTCCAAGGGTGGTCAGGAGCTGGGGAGGGTAGGGTCGACCGTCCTTGTGAGCCTGGACGAGCCATTCCCGCTGGGAGAGGGGGACCCTCTCGGCGGCCCTCACGGGCCATTCAAGGTCGGTCCCCGTCGCCTCCGCCGCCCCTGCATCCCGGTCTCGGGGCAGGAGGGCCGGCCTGTCCACGGGTATCGCCACGGAGACGGTGGGAAGTGCCAACACCGCGACCAGCAGGATCGCGATGACGGGCGTGGCGGTGGACCCGGTTAGCCTGAGCATCGCAGCAGCTCTCCAGTGTCCCCTTTCAGGACATTCCGGTTATATCTATGTTCTCCCGTGGGCGGGCGCGACGTCACCACCAGACCGCTGCCACCCGGGGGCATGCGAAGGCTTTATTGTCTCCCGCGGTGCTGCCTTCCAGCGTGTTCTTCAGGACCTGGAAGCCCATCATCCATCTGCCAAGGTACGCCCAGATACTCGAGGTGGAGCGATGGCCCCAGTACATCCACACACGCAGCACACCCGTCGAGTTCGACCCCGCGGCGGACACGGAAGCCCTGTGGGCCGTCCACGACGGTGCGGTGGAGCTCCTGAGGACGTCCGGGGCCCTGGATGCGAGGCCCGGCGAGGGAGCCGCGCCCCCCGACCCCGTGACCGGGAGCCTGCTGGACCTCAAGATCGTCCTGGTGGACCGCCTGGAGGCCAATTGCCAGCTGTGCGAGCGCCGCTGCAAGGCCGCCCGGGCGGAGGGCAAGGCGGGGACCTGCGGCGTGGTGGAGACCCGGGTGTCATCCTCCTTCATGCATCACGGGGAGGAGTACGAGCTCGTGCCCTCCCACACCATCTTCTTCTCCGGGTGCAACCTGGAGTGCCAGTTCTGCCAGAACCACGACATCTCCCGGAGGCCCCTGTCCGGCGCGCGCGTCACCCCGGAACTGGCGGCCCAGCTCATCCACGAGGAGGAGACGGGCTCTCGCAACGTCAACTGGGTGGGGGGCGACCCCATCCCCAACGTGCCCTTCATCCTCAAGGTGCTCCGGGTCATCGACAGCCCCCGGCCCCACGCCCAGGTCTTCAACTCCAACATGTACATGACCGAGGAGACCCTGAGGCTCCTCGACGGCACCATGGACCTGTACCTGGCAGACTTCAAGTACGGCAACGACGAGTGCGCCGAGCGACTCTCACACGTGAATAACTACTTCGCCGTGGTCTCCCGCAACCACAATCTGGCATCGGAGCAGGCGGAGCTGCTCGTCCGTCACCTGGTGCTGCCGGGCCACGTGGACTGCTGCTCCATCCCGGTCCTCGACTGGCTCCGGGAGAACATCGGACCCCTCCGGGTCAACGTGATGGACCCGTACAGGCCAGCGTACAGGGCGAGGGAGCACGAGGACATCAACCGCAGGCCCGCCACCGCCGAGTTCCTGAAGGCGTACAACCACGCGGCCGCCCTTGGCCATCTCGGCCTCGACTGAACGGGACCGCACCTTGCCGCCTTCCTTTCATTGATGGTTCTCTTATCCATAGCTTGAAATACCGATGTGCCGAATCGAGTGCCGGGAGGTCATCCCATGAAGATAGGACTGATAGGATGTGGCGCCATCGGAAGGACCATCGCAGTCGCGATGGACCATACCGAGGCCATTACCGCCATCTTCCTGTTCGATCGCAGCGAGGAGTCCGCCCGTTCCCTCGCGACCCGGCTGGAGAAGGCGGTCCACGTCAACTCCATCGAGGTGCTCATCAACAACTGCGAGCTGGTGGTGGAGGCCGCATCCCAGGCCGCGGTCCAGGAGTTCGCCCCCCAGGTGCTCTGGGCGGGCCGGGACCTGCTACTCATGTCCGTTGGGGCCCTGGCCGACGACAAGCTGGCCGACCACCTGCGCAGGATCGCCCGCGAGAAGAAGTGCAGGATCTACATCCCGACGGGGGCGATAGCCGGCGTCGACGGGGTGCGCTGCGCCGCCGAGGGACGCATCGACGAGGTCACACTGGAGACCCGGAAGCCACCGCGTGCCCTGGTGGGCAACGATACCGTCGAGCGGATGGGCATCGACCTGGACAACCTCGAGGAGGAGGTGGTGCTCTTCGACGGCACCGCCCGCCAGGCGTGCAAGGACTTCCCCCAGAACATCAACGTGGCCGCCGCGCTGTCCCTTGCCGGGGTGGGCTTCGACGGTACCAAGGTCCGGATAATCGCGGACCCCAACGTGAGCACCAACCAGCACACCATCACCCTGAAGGGAAGCTTCGGGGAGATGCGCAGCTGGGTCTCCAACTATCCCTGTCCCGATAACAAGAAGACCTCATACCTGTCCGCGCTGGCGGCCATCTCGATGGTCCGGAAGATCTCCAGCGGGTTCTGGGTGGGTTCATAGGAGTGTATGGCGATGGACAACGAGCCAACCAAGAGGGTCAAGAAGAAGATCGTCCTCCTGGGCGACCCGGCCGTGGGCAAGACCAGCATGATCCGCCGCTTCGTCCTGAACAGCTTCGACGAGAAGTACGTCAGCACCATCGGGGCCCGGGTCTCCAAGAAGGAGATCCAGGTCCCCACGATGGTGTACAACGTCAAGATGGACATGATGATCTGGGACCTGATCGGTTCCAGGGAGGCATCCCGCCTGCACCAGATGTACTACAGGGGTGCCGACGGCGCCATCGTGGTGGCGGACATCACGCGCCTGTCCACCATCGAGAACTTCGACATGTGGGTCAGCTCCTTCCGGTCCGCCGTGGGCGACAAGACGGTGCTCATGGTGTACAACAAGACGGACCTCGAGGGCTACTGGACCATGGACGAGCACGGCATGGAGGCCATGGCGGCCAAGCACGACACCATCTACTACAAGACCTCGGCCAAGACGGGCGTGAACGTGGAGCTCGCCTTCTATCGCCTCGCCGAGCTCATGCTGGAGCACGACCACAAGAAGAGGTACCCGCAGAAGGACTAGCGCCTTATCCTCTCGGTCAGCACTTCCTCCATCATCGTCTTGACGTCCGCCAGCTCATGCGTCGCCCCGTCCCACTCGTACAGGAGGTCGTGGAACTTCTCGTCGATCTCGTGGAGCACGTCGGACATCGTGTCCCGCCGGGCATCGGCGTCCTTGCGGGTCGTCATGAACCCCATGTTGAGGTAGTTGGTGTACTCCAGCAGCACGTCGTAACCCATCACGTTGAGCTTTGTGGGCATGGACTTGTTGGGGTCCGCCATCGACCTCCGGACCGCCCCGACGCACTGGTCCACCCAGTTCTGCAGCAGGTTATCGTCTATGGAGGGTTCGAGCCTGGAGGTCTGGTGGGCCACCAGGCGACCGTCACGGTGGAACAGGAACAGCTCGTCGGGCAGCACGGCCTCCTCCTGCCCGGTGGAGACGAGGTGGCCGATGTAGCGCTTCACGTCCTTGAACTGGTCCACGTCCCCGTCCCAGTCATCAAGGATGAGCCGGTACTGTCCGGTGATGTAGGAGAGTATGTTCTTCATGCCCTGGCGCAGCGCTGCTGACTCGTCACCGGAGATGATGGTGGCCAGGTTCACCCGGCCCTTTCCCTCGACCAGGATGCTAAGGCTCCCGTACCTGAGCTGGTCCAGGGTGCCCCTCTCCTCGTCGATGAGGGTGTCCGTGACGAAGCTCTGCACCGCGGTGAGCATCCCTGTCATGATGTCCTTGTCCCGCTCGGGCTTGAGGCGCCGGGAGTTGTGGGTTATCAGCCGGCCGTCCTCGTAGATCAAGAAGGCCTCCTCTATCTTGAACCGGGACCGGAGCCTGCGGGTCTGGGCGTCAACGTACTTGCTCTCCGTCGACCGGGACCACATCCGGGCCAGGGCGTAGTATGCGAGGTTGAATACGCCCAGTAACAGGAACGGGGCCGCGATGCCGGTGATGAGCTCGGGCCGGACCTTGGTCTTCATCAACAGATGCCAGGTTATGTCCCCCTCCGCAGCGACGGGCTGGGCGAGGATGATGAAATCGTCCACGTCGTCCACGTCGAAGTTGTGCTCCCATTCACGGACGCGGGTGGCGTTGTCCTCGACGATGGCGTCGGCCAGGGTGTCCCCACGGTACAGCGTCACGTTGAACAGGATGTTGTCCTCGGTGCCCACGAACAAACTGTCAAGGCCCGTAAGGTTCAGAGGGTCCTTGCTCTTGAAGTTCTTGAACAGCTCCGGGGAGGTCTCGGTGAGGTCGCGGCCCGAGGCGTCCTCGATCATGTCCTGGACAGGAGGCGCCAGCAGGATGATGGCCAGCGTGAAGGCCACGATCGCGGTGGTCATGGCGCCCCTCTTGGAGGACTCCAGGAAACGGAACCTGTCGGCCAGGTCCTTGCGGAAAGCCCCGATCAGGATGGAGAACAGCACCTCCTCGACGCCGATCAGGACGATGAGCAGGCTGATGGGGACGAGGACATCGAGGAGGTCGAAGTACCCGTCACGCACCTCGTCCATGTTGTCGATGACGTTGCGGATGACGAACAGGAGGACCAGGATGACCTCCAGGATGTACAGGACTATCTTGCCCGACTCCAGCTTGTTCGTCCAGTCGCGCTTCGGGTCCTTCCTCCGCTTGGACCCGATCTTGCGCGATTCCCTTGCCATCTCACGACCACCTCAGCTGGAAAGGTGCGGATGTCCATAAAAGGGTTTGCGCCCCCTTTCCCTTCCCTGGAACAAGGGTTCGCCCCGAGGAAAACCAAGACACAATCCTTAAGGCGTACAACGTACCATTGGATATCGTGAGCAAGTGCCAGGCCCCTACACATAGTGTAGGTTCCCTAAAAAACCGTACAATAGTGTATATAAAGGGTCGGCAGGAATGGATGCGTGGAAAGAGGTTGTACCAGGTGGTCGGGTCTTTATGTTGGTAAATCCGTCCTGTAACCGGTCGTGGGCCGTCGTCATCGTCGCCCTGTTCATCATCGCCCCACTGGCAGCGCTTTCCACCGGTGGTGCGGACGGTGAGCAACCGTCCCTAGGATGGCGCGTCACCTACAGCCCCGGGGACGAGACCAACGTCACCCTGTTCATCGGGTCCGACAACGTCCCCCTGGCCACCTGGGAGGACGAGAACGGCAAGCTCCACCTCTCCCGGCTCAACCTAACCGCCGACACCAAGATCGGCGTCGAGCCCTCCAACCTGCCCCGGGTCGCCCCCGAGCCCATCGATGGCCTGGTGGATGTGCTCGCCATGGCCGCCAACGGCCTCCTCCACGTGGTGTGGGAGGACGGCTACGGCGCCGTATGGCACAAGACCTACGATGATTTCGGCAACGTGCTCTCCAGCAACCACAGGCTCAGCGCCACCGACGTCACCGCATCCGCCCCCGCCATCGCAGCCACCGTCTCCGAGGACGGGGCCGCGGCATGGATAACCTGGGTCGAGGACAAGGACCGGGTCGGCACCCACGTCCGGCTGGTCTCCGTCAGCAGCAGCGGCAGCATCCTCACCTCCACCCTGGTGGACGGTATCCTTGACGACTACGGACCGTCCGCGGTCGACGTGGCCCTCGACCTGGACAGCCAGCCCCACGTGACCTTCATCGCGGAGGACGGCGACTACTGGGCCGTCCCCGACGGCGAGGGCGGCTTCGACATCCACAAGGTCCACGGACCCGACGAGGGCACGCTACCCATCATCCTGCCCGTCCCGGGAGGCGTCCCGACCGCGGTATGGGTGGACGGCACCTCCACGGGTGATCCGAACATCTGGCAGCGGCCATTCGTGGACGGCGACCTGGGCGAGAGGATGAACATCACCAATGACGAAGGGCTTGGCTGCTTCGTCGAGAGCATCAAAGCCTCCGATATGGCCACCGGCATGAACGGCGGGTACCTCGCCATCGGCCATTATTATACGGGAACCCCCCTGCTCTACGCCACCCCGGACAGCGAGCTCGTGGCCATCTTCCCCTACATCTTCCCATCAGGCTTCCCGGGCCAGATCAAGTCCGTTTCTACCACCACCGACGACAGGGGCCAGACCTACAAGGCCCAGGCGGACGGTGGGTACGACGAGGACATCTCGGTCCGCTTCTGGATCATCGACAGGGCTCCGGACGTAACGCTCCGCCGGCCCAACTCCATCGACCCGCTGGAGCCCGTGCTGCTCCGGGCGGGCACCACCCACGTGACCTCCCTGCTCGTGGAGTCCGTTGTGGGCTACTATCACCGGGTCCAGGTGAGCATCGTAGATGGCCTCCAAGCTCCCTTCGGGGCCGAGATAGTCGGGGACGACATCATCGAGATGGAGGGCGGCGAGACCGCCAGGCTCAACATCAGGATCATCGCGTCCATGACCGCCTCGGCGGGCCAAGGGACCACCATCACCGTGACCGTCCATCCCGAGGGATGGCCCGATGCCGTAACGTCCATTGACATCCCGGTGCAGATACCCGACGTCCAACCCTTCATCATCCGGGCTCCCCACGAACCCGTCCTCGCCCTTCCGGGCTCGAGCGTCCCGGTCACGCTTTCCATAGAGAGCTGGTCCGATGACGACGAGGTGGTGGAGATCGAGATCGACGTGCCCCGCGGCTGGACCGCGGAGGCCCCGGCCAGGACGAACCTCCCGGCGGGCGAGACCGTCGATGTGGAGATCGAGATAACCGCCCCCGAGGGCATCGCGGCGGGGACCGAGGTGGTCCTCCAGATAGGCGGTGCCACCGTCGACGGCGACGAGGGTGCGGGAGCGGTGCTGCCCGCGATCGTCATCCCCCACACCGCCGTCAGGATGGACCTGGGCACCGGCATCAAGGTGGTCGCCCCCGACGGGGGCAGCAACCTGGAGGCGATGGTGAGCAACACCGGGAACGAGCCCGTGACGGTGCATCTGTACGCTCAACCCAGCAGCGAGGGATGGACCGCCGTGGTGAGCCCCCCGTCGATCACCCTCACCCCCGGCTCCAACGCGCCCGTGCTTGTCCACATCAGTGTTCCCGAGGGAACCTCCCATCAGACCCAGTCACAGGTCATGGTGGTCGTGGCCAGCGAGGCCGGACCCACCCTGGACGTGGGCTACTTCACTGCCAGCGTGGGTCTCCGGGTCACCGACCACGGGCTGTTCGTACCGAA
>JAUVRF010000528.1 GCA_030597775.1 Methanobacteriota archaeon
GGGTATAAAAGGTTGGCAGGGGGAGTGGTGGGTGGATGTGTCATCAGAAGATGAGGGGCAGCGTCACAGAGGCCGCAGTGGACCCTCGGTACAGAACGGTGACCTGGCCGGCCTGATACGACCGGCTCATGCCGGTGATCTTGATGGCGTCCCCCGCATCGGCCGCGTTGGCGTCACCTCCCCTTTCCACGTACCATGCCTCGACGGCGTTGCCGTAGAAGCCGCTGTCCTTGGACAGGGGCGTCTCCTGCAGGAGCACACCGCCAGAGTTGTCCTTGACCATGACGGTCATGTGGATCCACTTGGCCTCCGCCTCGTCGGTGGTCACCTTGAGGATCTCCATGTTGACATCCCACACGTCATCGCCATCTGTGGACCGCCTCACGGGGTCATGAACCGATAGGGATAGTGTCGTGGGGCCGGTCTCGTCGCCATCGCTGATGCAGCCAGCGACGAAGGACGGGAGTACGATGACCAGGATGGCTATGGCTTCCAGCTTCCTATCGTGGTTCTTGATGAATGCGACGGACATTGCGATCCCCCTCGATTGCTACGGCGAGGACCATGGGCCCATCTCGTAATAACAGTTGCCCAGCGACCGACTTCAGTCCAGGGTGAACTCCAGCTCCAGGTCCTCGACGAGGGCGTGGACCTCCCCCTTGACCTCCTCGCCCGCGGAGGCCCTGATGACCAGGTCCGCCACGGTTGCCATGTCCTTCTCGACCAGTCCCTTCCGGGTCATCTCGTTGGTGCCAAGGCGGCACATGGCGTCCACGATGATGTCCTGGGTCTCCAGGCGGATGGCCAACGTCTGGGGGTCCATGCCGGTGCGCTCCTCGAATGCCGCCGTGTCCAGCATCATCTGGTGGGACTCGGTGTAGTCCCGGTCGGCGTAGCGGACGGGGAGCCCACCCTCGTCCAGCGCGCGGGCCAGGGTCTTGGCGTTGGAGATGACCTGGTAGGCGTAGCGGGCGCCGTAGACCTTCATCTCCTCCAGGGCAACTCCGAGGGCGGCGATGCGGTTCCAGTGGGCGTTGTCCTGGGTCGTGAGGGTGAAGCTGGCCCTGACGCGGGCCATCACCTCCGGGTCCCTGGCGACCATGAGGCCACCCTGGGGGCCGAAGAAGGTCTTGTGGGTCGAGCCGAAGAGCAGGTCGCTGCGCTCCACGGCGTCGGGCTGGAAGTGGCCTCCCGCGATGAGGCCCAGGGTGTGGGACCCGTCGTACAGCAGGCGGGCACCCACCTCCTTGCACGCCTCGTCGATGGGCTCCAGTTCGGGTGGGAACAGGACGAAGCTCTGGTTGATGACCACGGCGTCGGGCCGGGCTCCTCTGATCCCGTCCACGGCGGCCTCGGTGTCCACCTGGAACCTGCTCCCGTCCCAGGGAAGGTCCATGGCGGTGTAGCCCATGAGGTCCGGAAGGTGGGGCGGGTGGTATCCGTCGTAGCCGCCGTCGTCGGGAAGGAGGGCCATGACCAGCCCGCCCTTGGGCACCAGGGCCGCCAGGGCGGTGACTCCGGCGATGTGTCCCGACAGGGGCCTGGCGGTGGCGGCCTCGGCGCTGTAGACCTCCCGGAGCAGCTCCTCGACCCGGTCCTCGACGGCCTCGGTCCACCGGGTGCCACGGTACGCGTTCTCGATGACGTGGCCGTGTAGGTACGCATCCACGCGGAAGGTGTACCTGTGGCCCAGGTCCGAGCCCAGGGCGGCCCTGACCGCCGGGGAGGTGACGTTCTCCGAGGGGATGAGGTTGAGGCAACGGGAACGCCAGGCCTCGTGTTCTCCGACCAGGTCGGCTATGCGGTCCATGGGGGCGGAAAAGCTCCCGCTCACGGAAAACGTTTTGGGTGTCACGGGAGGCTAGGGGCCTCACATGCCAAGGTCCCGGTCGGCCTCACCGGTGATGCGACCGCCGTCCATGTAGGGCGTGAAGCCCGGAGGCAGGGTCGCCCCGTCGTCGCCCTCGTGCTCCATGATGATCTCCAGCAACATCCGGACTATCTCA
>JAUVRF010000132.1 GCA_030597775.1 Methanobacteriota archaeon
ACCGTGGGCATCGGGCTCAATAACCTGACGGTCGACATCGATGAGACAACGGGACGGGTCACCCTGACCCCGTTGCCTGATTGGAACGGTCATGAGGTGGTGACCTTCATAGCCTCCGACGGTGAGCTCCAAGCGACCCAGAGGGTCACAGTGACCGTGCTACCCGTGAACGATGCCCCGATCATCGCCACCGTGAACGGCCAACCCATCACGGGGGACACCCTGTCCTTCAAGGTCGACCAGGGAGGGACGCTGGTCATTACCTACACCGTGTTGGATGTGGAGGGCGACATCATCCAGGCATCGGTCAACTCGACCGCCGTTCAGTTCGACGAGGCCCTCGGGCAGATCACCTTCGAGCCGGGCAATGACGCCGTGGGCCCGTTGCGGTTCGCCCTCCGGATCTGGGATGTGGTGTCGCCGTCGGAGAAGGTCACCCTGAACTTCATCATCGAGATCGAGAACGAGAACGACCCAATGGACGAACCCCGCATCACCAGTCCCCTGTCCGGTGAGAGGTTCAAGGTGAACCAGAGCTTCTCCCTGGTGGCGGTGGCAGATGACCCGGACATACTCTGGGGACAGGTATTGGAGTTCGTCTGGACCTCCAACATATCCGGGGAGCTGGGCCGTGGCCCGAGCATCACCGTACAGATCCTGGAGCCCGGCACCCACAAGATCACCGTGACCGTCAGCGACCCCGACTACACCAAGAGCACGTTCATCGTGCTGTACATCGAGCCCAAGGAGGTCGTGGGCCCACCGGTGGACGACGACCCCATCGACTCGCCAGAGGGCACCAACTGGATCATGATCGCGGGCATACTGGTGGCCCTGGTGGTCATCGGTGCCGTGCTCTTCATGGTCGTGGGCAAGAAGCGCACCGAGGCCTACGAGGAGCGGATGGACGCCGAGATGGTGGAGGAGGAGAAGGTGGAGTCCATGAAGCGGGCCCACGCCGCCATCAAGGAACTGGCCGACGAGTGGGAGGGCGACAAGGCTGGCGACGCGGCCACCGGCAAGGCCCAGGCGAAGGCCGAGGCCGCCGGCTGGGAGGCCGAGGCCGAGACCTACGAGGAGATCAAGATGGATGGCCCTGCTGACGGCCAGCTGTCCATGCAGGCCAGTGTCACCGCGGAGGCCTCCAAGGACGTGCAGAAGCTCTTCGCCGGTGGTGCCGCAGCCGCCACTGTCCAGACCGAGGAGGAGAAGGAGGCCATGCGCGTGGAGAACGCGAAGCGCACCTACCAGAACGCCATCGGTCGGCTCCCCTACGGCATCCCCAGCAAGGAACTGGCGGACCGTGACTGGGTGGACCTGGCCAGCGCGCTGGCCACCGGCGAGAAGAAGACGGTGGAGGGTGGCGTCGAGGTGACCAACATCGAGGGCCGCTGGTACTACTCCGACGCCAGGGACACGGGCACCTTCCTGAAGGAGCACGGGGCCAAGCCCAAGGCCGCGCCCAAGAGGTCCGCCGCGCCCGCGGCGGGCAGGGAGGTGCTCCTCGCCAAGCTGGAGGAGCGCTTCATCCTGGGAGAGATCTCGGAAGAGGCCTACAGGGAGCTCAAGGAGAAGTACGGCGGGTAGAAGACGTCGCGACCCCCCGCACTGTGACCTGCTTTCCTCCAATCCAGTTCGTCTGGGAAAGATTATTATACCGAGCCATCTCCTTAATCGCCTAGGCTGAAGAGGCGGATGGAATGAGGAAGAGGTTACCAGCACTGCTCGTCGTCCTGCTGTTCCTCTCCGGCCCTGGAGCCCAGTTCGGTGGCTCGGAGGGAGGAGGGGGCGACAGAGGCATCGAGCTGTACGATGACTCCGACATCTGGACCGACCCCCTGGACGACCTCTCCAATGTCTACGTCCCTCCGGGAGGGCTCGTGAGGACGGAGGTGACGGGGGGCCAGGCACAGCTCAAGGCCGGCCAGGCCACCGGATGGATCGCCTCCTCGGTCATCTCGGCCAAGGCGGGCATGAGGTACGACTACGTGTTCATCGACGCCCACACGCCGGGCAACAGCTACATCAACGTGTCCATCCTGAACGCCTCCGAGGAGACCACCGAGATCGGGTTCGCCAACGAGACGATAGGAGGCTTCAAGCTCAGGGAGGGACCCTACCTCTCGATCTCCTCGATAAGCTGGAGGGTATATCCCGCCATCCGCATCCAGGCGAACCTGGTGGCCGACGGCACCGACAGGCCCGTACTCTATGCCTGGTCCCTCCACTACCTCGGTCTCGAGGTCTGGCGTGACGACTTCCCGTGGCCGGGCAAGATAGCGGACCACCGAGGCCTGAACTTCACCGGGAACGCCCTGGAGGTCAACCTTACCTCCATGAGCGGGGCGGGGGGCGGCAGCTACGAGGAGTTTCCCACCATTGTCTGTTCGGGGGAGTACCCAGGCGTCGACGTGTTCTACGCCAACGCCCAGCTGGACGGCTACGAGGACAGGTCCATCGTCAACTTAGGCGCCTGGTCCAACAGCATGACCTACGACGACCTCAACGGGGACGGGTACTACGACCTGGTGGTGGAGATGTGGGTGGGGCACGTCAGGCTCCTCTGGGGCTCTGCCAGCGGGACTTGGTCCGAGACCGGGGCGACCAAGCTGGACGACCCCTCCGGGCCCCAGGAGATCGCCACCGGCGACTTCGACGGGGACGGGGATGTTGACCTTGTGGTAGCGCAAAGTTCGAACACAGTGATATACCTCAACAAGGGCGAGGGGAGCTTCGTCGACAGCACCGACATCACGATACCCATGGGTGGGTCCCGGGTCTCCACCGGGGACCTGGACGGGGACGGCTACGACGATATCCTGGTGTCCGTCAGCGGCGACGCCAAGGTGTTCATGGGTGGCGACGGAGGACCGGACACCACTGCCGACATCACCTTCACCACCTCCAATTGCGGCGACACCCTCATCGAGGATGTGGACGGCGATGGCCACCTGGACGTCATCCTCGGCGAGAGGAACGGCGGGAAGGCCAACGTCTACCTGGGGAGCCGTTCGGGACCCGACACCACGGCGGACCACACTCTCACCGTGTCGGACGACGTAGGGGCTTGCGAGGCGGGGGACCTGAACGGTGACGGGTACACCGATCTCATCTACTACACCGGCTCGGGCTCGTCGTACCGCATGGAGATCTTCGAGGGAGGTCCCACAGGCTGGTCGGACTCGCGGAGGCACACCGACATCACCCACGATAACACCGGCGACGCCCTCTGTGTCGTCGACCTGGACAAGGACGGTTACGAGGACCTGCTCCAGATCCAGTCGGTGGGCGGAAGCAGCTACAACCTGAAGATCTGGTTCGGTGACAACTCGTGGCCGTCGACGCCGGACATCAGCAAGACCACCGGGTACGACAACAGCGTGGTCGCCATGGTCCCCAAGGGGAGCGGTGGGTCTAGGGCGTACCGCGGCACCCTCACCACCGAGCCCATCACATTGCCATCGCCCTACGAGCAGAAGTGGGACATGCTGGACCTCGTCGGGTCCATGCCGGTGAACACCACGATGACCGTCTCGGTCCTGGACGCCGTCACCGGGAACCCCATTACGGGGTACGAGGACCTGACTTCGTGGAACCTGGACCTCTCCGGCATCGATCCGGAACTCCACAGGGTCATCCAGGTCGAGGTGACCATCGCCAGCGAGTTCAACACCACCACGCCCGTCCTGGAGAGGATCCTGGTCAAGTGGATGGACCGCCGGGTCTGGAGGGACGAGTTCTACGGCGCTGGCAAGGTGGAGCGGATGCTGAACCTGGACGTGGCGGACGGTCGGTTGGGCAAGGGCTCCGTCGGCGGGCCATCCCCCGACCTCATCTTCCCGACCCTCATGGGCGATGAATTCTACAACACCACGCCCCTGGCCTTCTCCGACGCTGGAGCCAACGACTACCTCGCCTGGAAGCCCCTCGAATTCAATGTAAGAGGCACCTCGGCGGCAGACACCGCCGACGTGAACAACGACGGCTACCTGGACATCGTGTTCTCGGTCCAGCAGACAGCGGCCCGGGTCTTTGGGACCCAGAGCCCCCTCTACCTGGGCAGTCCCCTGGGCATGACGGCGACACCCGAGCATTGGTTCGACACGACGGGCGCCTCGGACGTGGTCCTCGAGGACATCAACGGCGACGGTTACGTGGACGTGGTCTTCGCCCAGATGCAGAAGGGCTACGACGACTTCTCCGTCAACAGCACCCTGTACTGGGGCTCCGCCGACGGCTGGTCCGACACACCGGACCTGGAGTTCGCAACCAAAGGGGCTTCCGATGTCGAGGTCTTCGACCTGGATAACGACGACGACCTGGATCTGGCCTTCGCGTGCTATCGCGATTCCGGGACTTTAACGGACAGCATGGTCTTCCTCCAGGGAACGAACGGCTTCTGCGCCACCGCTCCGGACCATACCATGCTCACCAGGGGCGCCACTGCCGTGGCGGCAGGGGACCTGGACAACGATGGCAACGTGGACCTGGTCTTCGCCAACAGTATATACCAAGGTTCCGCCGAGATCGACAGCTACATCTTATGGGGGAGGCCGGGTCCTAGATGGGAGGGCTTCCCTGAGGGCCTGGCCACCTCGGGGGCAACCGATGTCAAGGTGGTCGACCTGGACGGCGACGGCCGTCTCGACATAGTGTTCGCCAACTACTGGGACGACTCCATCGATTACGAGGTGGATTCCGTTGCGTATATGGCCACCACAAACCCCAGGGAATTCATTGCCACGACGGCGACCATGGTGCCCACCACTGGTGCCACCGCAGTGGCCGTGGTAGACCTTGACGGGACGGGATGGAAGGACCTTGTGTTCTCCTGCCAGCGGAACGCCACCACGTACAAGGTACCGTCGGTGGTCTACCTGGGTGGACCCTCGGGCTGGTCTGACACCCCGGATATCGAGATCCCCACGGAGGGAGCCTCCGACGTGGTGCCGGCCAGGCTCTCGGAGTGGGGTGCCGGCGGATACCTGTCGGTCCCCATCGCCGTGGACGACCCGCCCCGGGACACGGGGACGGTCCACACCCTCCGGTACACGGCGAACATGGGCGCTTCCATATCGGGCAAGGTCTCCATCGTCGACTCCTACACCCGGGAGGTCCTGGGAGAGACCTCGCTGAGGTCCGGCACGAACGAGTGGGACGTGTCGGGGCTGTTCCGTGTGAGCGAGCATCCCGTCATCCGCATCATGATGGTCACAGAAGGGCTGGAGTCATCAGGGTCCCTCGAACTGGATGACCTGTGGCTCAACTGGACCAGACGGGTGATGACCCCACCACGGGTGTTGGGCCTGGGAGTCTCGGAACCCTCGATATACAGGTTGTCCAGCACGGACCTGTGGGTCAACGTGACAGACGACTACGACATGCCAGGCGAGCTCATGTTGCTGGTGCAGCACCGTATCAACGGCACCGACACCTGGGAGGATTACCTGGTCGACACCCTTGTTTACGACGAGGCCACCAACAGATGGGGCACTACCATCACCCCGAAGGTGAACGCCGCCCTTGGGGTGTACGACTTCCGTGTCGACGTCACCGACCTGGACCACGAGTTCTCGGACTGGGTCGAGTTCCCCGGGATCCTCGAGGTGCTCAACAACCTGCCCACGTCACCGGTGGTGCACCTGATGCCCCTCACGCCTGTCACCACCACCCAGCTGCGGGTGGAGATGGACGCCAGCGCCTCCGACCTGGAGACCGTGGGCCTGCAGTACATCTACCGCTGGTACCGGGACGGCATCCTGGTGGCGAACCTCACCGGTGACCTCGTCCCCTCCTACCACACCGCCAAGGGCCAGAACTGGTCCGTGGAGGTCAGCGCCTGGGACGGCGACGACGAGGGGCCGCGGGCAGCGGCATGGGTGCTCATCCGGAACGCCCCGCCCTCG
>JAUVRF010000417.1 GCA_030597775.1 Methanobacteriota archaeon
GTAGTGGTAGTCGGGGTAAGGCTCCTGACCTCCGGCAAGGAGGATGGGGACACGCCCACTCCCCCGTCCACTCCCCCATCCTCTCCCCCGTCCACTCCTCCGTTCCCTCCACAGACTAGGCCGTAGAATGGAACATGCATGGGGACGGGACGAGGGCCGCTGACATCAGAACGTAACGATGACCCGGAATGTGTCCTCGGCCGAGTTCCCGGCCGCGTCCGTCACCACCAGGGTGACCTCGTAGATGCCAGTCATCTCGAAGGTGAACAGGGCCATCTCGCCACCGAAGGTGACGGGCGCCCCACCGTAGACGAGGGACCACTGCCAGCTGACGATGCCCATGTTGTCCGTGGAGAGGGAGCCGTCGAAGGTGACGGTCTCGCCAAGGGCCACCGTCTGGTCGGGTCCGGCCTCCACGCCAGGGATCTCCTGGTCAGCCTCCGTGGGGTCCGCGGGTGCCGAGAACGAGATGAAGAGGACTATGACTATCGCCAGTATCGAGAGCGATAATGGAGCAAGGTCACGGGTCATGGACTCGTACATCTGGACACCTGAGCTATTCCCTGAACGCGATGTGCCATAAAAAGTTGACGATTATTGTTGGCGGGCCGGTGAACGCATCCTGGATGCGTCCTGTATGAAGGCAGATCCGGCCTTGCCCGTTCCATTGCCAACCGATACCGCTACTTTTTTCTATTGTGGCTCACAATGTAACTAGGGGGTAGCACGGGGATGACCGCTTCGCACAACACTTTCAGGATAACGATGGCGATAACGGTCGCCATGTCCATCGTCGTGGGCGCCACGCCCTTCCTGGCCCTCCTGCCCACGGAGGCCGCGCCCAACCCCATACCCATTGTCAGCGTGAGCCTCTATCCGACGCAGCTGAGGGCGGAGGTCACCAACGAGGAGGGCGCCACGGTAAGGTTCGGGGGCAACGTCACCGTCGAGCAGATGGATTGGATCACCAGCACGGTGACGCTGACGGGAACGAACAGCGCGGGATGGGCCATATCCATCTCTCCAGATTCCTTCACCTTCCAACAGTCAGGGACCGCCAAGTTCACCG
Organism: Methanobacteriota archaeon; assembly: GCA_030597775.1. GTDB lineage: Archaea > Thermoplasmatota > DTKX01 > DTKX01. The sequence goes on from JAUVRF010000417.1 coordinate 1,070, forward strand.
TGTCCGTGACCGTTCCCGCCGGGACGGACAGCACCGAGGAGGGGAACCTGGTGGTGACAGCATCTGCCAAGGTGCCCATCCTGGCACCCGTAAAGGCCACGGCCTCCGCCGTGGTGACGGTGCGCAACAGCAGCCCCATCCCCGTCTGGAACCTGCGGATCACCTCGCCTCTAGAGGGCGCCATTGTCGGCAGCGGCAACTCGGTCATCGTCCGTGGCACGGTCACCTTCTCGGGAGGGGCCGTCAACTTCGTCGAGGCACGCTACTGCGACGGGCCATGGGTCACTGCCGATGGCACCACGGACTGGAGCGTCGAGCTGGATTGCAGCAACTTCGTGGACGGGCCCCACACCATCACGGCCCGTGCCAAGGCGGAGGGCTCCACCTCCAAGCCGGTGTACGTCAATGTGACCCAGGACAGAAAGGCCGCCGCCGCGGTCTCAGGCAACCCATCAGGGACATCTCAGCCGGTGACGCCCGAGGAGGAGGGGTCCGAGTACCTAATGCCCCTGCTGCTCGTGGTGGCCATCGCAGCCAGCTTGGGAGGGGCCTACCTTTACATCAGGCATAGGCGGACCTCCACCGGGCGTCCCGACCTGGTCATCCACAACCTGTGACCCTGTCCGGTAGATCCTCACACCGTCTTGACCTCTATCGACTTGCTGGCCTCGCTCTGGCCAGCGTCGGTCATTGACTGCACCGCGTAGTTGTACGTCACGCCGGTCTCGATGGCCGAGTCCTCGTACTCGAGGACGTTGGCCACCTCCGCCAACTCCTCCATGTTGCTCCCAGCGCCCCAACGGAGGATCTTGTACTTGCTGATCTGGGCCGCGTCGTCGGACAGGGGCTCTCGCCAGTTGATCTTGATCTTCCCGTCCTCGAAGAACCCGTTGAGGTAGATGGGTCTGCCGGGGGGGTTTCCCATGGCCTGGCCCACGGTACTGGGCACTGCCATCCCCTCCGCGGGAGGTTGCTGGTAGTCGGCCGGGGGCGGCGGGAGGTCCTTGCTGGGAGTGTCCGCGATGACGATCGGGGGCTGCTGCTGCATGTCGTAGTGCTCGACGGAGGGATAGGCGCTCTGCTGGGGTGGTGGCTGCGCCTGAGTGGCCTTCTTCTCCTTCTTGGGCTTGGGGGGCTTGGGGGGCCTGGGCTCCCCGCTCCTACCCCTCGTGGTCATGATGGCGAAGATGACCAGGATGCCGATGATGACCACGATGAGGATGGGCAACCAGGACGAGTCCATTATGGAGGACTGGGTCTTGATGGCCACCGCGTAGTTCAGGGTGTCATCCTCGGGGTGGAACCCGTACGAGTCGGTGCAGTTGATGGTGAAGTAGAAGGGATATACCTGGCCCCCCTCGGTGCTCGCACTGCACTTCATCGGTATCTCGATGACCCGCTCCTCCCCCGGGGCGATGGCGCCCAGGTAGATGGGCAGCGCCTCGGGCTCGGGGGTCGAGACCGCATCCTCCACGCCGGATGACACGCCCTCCTACTCGGTGACCTTGGGCGGCACCGATAGCACCGTGCCCCAGGCGGTGTCGTCGCCCA
>JAUVRF010000343.1 GCA_030597775.1 Methanobacteriota archaeon
ACCACTCGTGGGTGTCGTAGGCCTGGTTGATCTTGCCATGGACCTCCTGGCGGATGTCTATGAGCTCGGCGTCGGACCTCTGGACGTTGCCATCGGCCCTGTACGTGCTCGACAGGATGGTCGCCTTGATGGTGAAGAAGACCCCGAATTGCGGGTCGGAGTAGAGGGTGGTGGTGAAGGCCCGGACGTAGTACCATCCGGTGTACGACGCGGCGAAGCGGCAGGACTCGCTGTGGTCCATGTTCCGCGACCAGGAGTAGTTGAGCACGCCAAGGGCGTAGTCGTCCCTGCGGTCGAACACGGTGAGGTGGGTGTTGGTGTCGCCGGCCCAGCTCAACTCGGCATCGGCCAGCTCCACCGAGGAGTTGCCGCCCTCCAGCCAGACGCGGTACCACATCGAGCTGTCGATCCGGCCCATGAGGGGCAGACCGCCACCGTTCCCGCCGGGGTTGCCGCTGACGAGTATGGGCGGGGTGACGACGCGCACGTTCATCTGGTACTGGGCGGTATCGCCGTCGAAGATCCATACGCGGATGAAGTAAGAACCGTTGTGGAACACGAACATATCGATCTCCTGGGCGTTCACATCGGTGTTCCAGCTGTATGCGACCAGATCGGTCCAGCCATCAGGACCGTAGACCCGAATACCGGCAGCGCCGGAACTGGGATCGAATATCATACCGAGCTTGAGGAACTGTCCCTCGGTGAGGAAGACCCGGAACCAGTCATCGTCCTCGGGATTACCTCCACCGGCAGCCGCAACGGTATGGGATTCCACGTTCCCATCATAGACGTCCGTCGCATCCTCCGGATCCTCGTTCCCTGCATCGGCTGACACGGATGCCGTGAGCAGGACGGTGAGGGCCAAGAGTGCTAGGAGCAATAGAGCAATTTTCGATAGGTTCATTTATACCTCTCCTGTGACCCATGGGGCGTCGTGAGTAAGGCCCAGTGGTTATATTACGTTTGCCATCACCCACGATGGACCTGGGCCCTTCTCCAGAAACCATAGAGCAAGGGTTACATAAACCTTACCATTTTAGGACGTACTCGCCGTCACTTCGGAATGGGTCTCCTGCGGGCCGTCAAGAGGGCTAGCACGAGGAGGGCCATGACCACGGTCACGATGCCGAATCCGGGCTCCTCCTCGGCCTTGTTCACCCTGATGGTGACCGTCTCCTCCACGCTCTCGCCACTTGAGTCGGTGACGACGACGGAGATGATATGGTCACCAGGCTTGAGATTGCGGATGGAGAAGGTCTTCCCCTGACCCAGTCGGGTGTCCCCCTCGTACCACTCGACGACGAGACCGGCCTGGTCCTCGACGTCAGGGTCCGTGGGGGTGGCCTGGAACTCGACCCACTTGCCCTCCTTGAAGGCGTCCCCCTCGTCGGGTGCATCGATGGTCACCAGCGGGACACGGTTGGTCTTGGTGACGGTCACGATCCAGTCCAGGGGGTTGACGGACGACATCAGGTCCTCGTCGAAGATGACCACAGAGACCAGGTACTCCCCCTCGCTCTCGAAGTCGGTCTCCATGGCGAACACGCGGGACGTGGTGTTCTGGACCTCGCGGGCGAAGATGTCGTCAGGCCCCTTGACCCGGAAGGAGAAGTGGATCTGGGCATCCCCGCCGTCCGGGTCCCGGACGTTGTCGACCGAGAAGGAGAAGGTCTCGCCCTCGCCGAACTCGGGGTTGGTCCTCGGGGTCCAGTCCGCTATCTCCGGGGGGTCCGGTGTGTTGGTGATGGTGATGGTGAACTCCTTCTCCCCCCGTAACCCACCGGGGTCCACGCAGCCGATGATCACCGTGACCGAGCCGTACCAGTCCTGCTTGCCGGTGGCCGAGGTGACCACCATGGCCGAGTTCTGGGTCTCCCGGCCCTCGTTGGTGATGGTGAGGAGCGCCTCGTCCGCCAGGTCGACGTACGTTACGAACCAGAGCAGGCCCTTGTCCCCGTCGGGGTCGTACATGTGATCGGCGGCGTCGAAGGTCTCCAGGGCGAAGCCCTCGGGGAAGGTGTGGGCGGCATCCTCGTCCACCCCCTTCGGGGCGTCGTTCACCGGGATGATGTTCAGGCGGACCTCGCCGCTGGCGTGGCTCTCACTCGTGTCGGTGGCGGTGAAGGTGAGGAGGAACTCCCCATTGAGGTCCCCCTCGACGGTGAAGACGGCGTTGCCGGTGACCTGGTCGATGGACACGGAGATGGGACCCGGGGCGTCGATCGAGAAAATAAGGGAGTCAGCGTCCTCCCCGTCCACATCGTAGAACAGGTCGTACATGTTGAACGTGCGGTTCTCCTCGCTCGGGTCATCCTCCGGGAAGGTGAAGGTCGATCCCTCATGGAACCCTGGCGGGTCGTTGACGGGGGCGACGAACACGTGGAGCCAGGCCACGACGGTGTTGCCGCTGTCGTCATCGGCCGTGAGCTTGATGTCCGCCTCTCCATGCCAGTCCTTGAACGGCCGGAGCCCGAGGGCGTCGCCCGTCAGGGTGGCGGTGATGTTCGGGTTCCCCCTCACCTTGAAGGTCATCACACCATGCTCGGGGTCCTGGAACACGGTGTTGAGGTCGAGGCTGGAGACGTTCCTGCCGGCCAGGGTCTCCCACCAGGTGGTGTCCTCGAGCATGATCACCTCCTCCAGGGCCGTCTGGTTGATCCTGGGGGCGCGGTTGGGTATGGTGATCTGGACCACGTAGTCGCAGAAGGCGATGACGTGGCCAGAGGAGTTGACCACGTCGCCGTACGCTCCGTAGCTCCAGGAGAAGCTGGCACGGATGTAGTACGTGCCGTTCACCCTGATGTCGGTGGGTTGGATCGGCAGGTCGTTGATGTAGGTGTCCGGCACGGGCCAGCCGCCGTTCCGGTCGTACCCGTTCCTCACCCGCTGCATGTTGGGGTCGTACACCTGGATCTCGAAGAAGTTCTGGAGATTGGGGTTGTCCGGATTGTAATCTGGATTGTAGGGGTCCATGATCTGCATAGATATGCCCAGCAGGTCCCCCTCCACCAGGTCTGCCTTGAACCAGTCGTGCATGTCACGGGAGGCCTCGATGCGACCGTTGTACGAGGCGGTCTTGAGCACGTGGGTGGC
>JAUVRF010000499.1 GCA_030597775.1 Methanobacteriota archaeon
CGAACTCGCCGGGAGTACCCTCCAGGATGGGTCTGTTGATCACCATCCAGTTGACCCCATCGCTGGAGATGGCAATGCCCACGGCGCCGACGGAGTAGAAACCTATGAAGTACATCAGCCAGACATCGTCCTGGTGCACGACGCTGGGGCTCATCTTGTGGGCGTCCCAGCTCAGGGTGGAATAGCTGCCCGCGAGCAGGACCCGATGGTCGGTGAAGGTACGGCCGTCCTCCGTGTAGGCCATACATATAGACTTGGCGTTGTTGGAAGCGGTGCCGGTGTAGTACAGGCGATAACCGTTGCCGTAGGGCAGCAACGACCCCACCCTGACACCTGCCTGGTCCGCAGCGATGTTGCCGGGTTCGAGGAGGGCGGTCGCCTCCTTGAACCACAGGTCCCGGGATGGTGCGAGGGTGATCCCATCGTCCCGGAACACCACGCCGGCGTCGTCCTCCGGCATTCGTTCGGAGAGGGGGTTGACGGCGTACCGGTAACCCACGCCCCAACCCAGGAGTTCGGGGGTGAGGTGGTCCACCGCGGACTCCAGGAGGACCTTGAGCTTGAAGCCGTTGTCGAGCAGGCCCTCGGGGATGCTCTGGGCATCATGGATGCTGGCGATCAGGACCCCGTCGTCCGGGGCAAGGAGCGTGGCGGTGTAGGCGGTTCCGGGGGGGAGGCGGACATCGATCGAGAAGACGGTGTCCCTGGCCCCGTCCATCTCCAGGGGTTTGGAGACGTAGGTGCCCGACGGTAGCAGTTGCCTTCGTTCGGGACCGGGTAGGATGGTGTGGGATCCGGATGAGAAGTTAACGACCGGGGCCCATATGAACGTGGGGCCGAAGGTGCAAGAGATGGTCGTGTCCTCGCCACTGAAGAGCACGCCGATCCCCCCGAGGAACGTCCCCAGGAGGCCGTTGTCTATCAAGGTGTCCGAGACCCTCAGGATGGGCGCGTCCATCTTGTCCACGTAGACCGTGATGTCGTTGCCCACGGCCCGGATGAGGATCGGGATGGAGGCGCCAACGGGCAAGGGCTCGACGGCCTTCTCCACCAGCATGTGCCAGGAATTGCCGGGGACGGCAATGGAGGACAGGTGCCGGTCGGTGCTGACACGGTACAGGCCAAGGGTCGGCTCGGTGTTGTTGTTGAAGGCCTCCCTGTACAGGAGGCGGTAGCAATCGTTCCCCGTCACGCGGAAGTCCAGTCCCCACATGAAGGTGGACCTCCAGGGACCCGCACGGGTGAGGTCGTCGATCCAGGTGACCATCTGGAAGTCCGAGAACTTCTGGTCCGTGCCGGTCCACACCTGGGAGAAGGCCCTGGCGGGGGAGATCTGGTTGTGCTGGTAGAACATCTTGCCATCGCCGGGATAGTTCACCAGGAAGGCTGATGCCCGGCCAGCACCCACGGCGCCGGACCAGGGGAGAGGACGCCAGGAATCTTTGAAGTTCTGGTCCTGCATGTTTTCGTAGTCCCACATCTCCGCACCCAGCAGGTAGGGTTTGTAACCGGGGTCGGTCGCGTCTGGATTGCCGTAGTAGACGCGGTAGTTCCGGGGACCGTTGGGAGCCATGTCGGTCAGCAGGAAGAGCTCGACATGGACGAGCCAGTTGAGATCGGGGCTGCGAACGATACCGCCGACCTGGTAGGGAACCTCCCTGAGATAGGGGTCCGCCACACGGACCTCGATGGTGCCAGTGCAGTGACCCTCGGGGATGTCCAGGATGAGGTAGGTCATGGTCCCGTACTCCCACTGGTCGGAGTTCAGGGAGATGTCCACGCCCGTGAAGTAGGCCCACGTCCCGCCACCGGAGGCGCTGAAGGCCGGGGAGGTGAAGTCGAGCCTCAGCCCCCCGTCGTGACGGAGGCCCTCGAGGCTCTCGTAGTCTGAAAGCTCGTCCGGACCTTGCACAATCGCCATGTGCTGCCTTGAGACCTCGAGACCATCATCGGTGAGGTCGAAGCCCTCGACGGACCCAGGGGCAAGATCTCGCCAGGCGTCGACGTCGTTGAACATCACGTCCTCCGCATCGACCCCGGAACCCTCCAGGAGAAGCTCCGCCGACAGGACCCTCCCTTCAGGGGGTAACGTCACGTTGAAATAAGCGCTCTCGTCGCCCCCGAGGGTCCATTCAAGGGGGATATCACCGTCGTCAATGCTGTCCACGGCCAGAC
>JAUVRF010000428.1 GCA_030597775.1 Methanobacteriota archaeon
AGGAAGCCCGGCATCCCCGCCTCCGTCGCCACCACCGCCCTCGTCTCCAACGCGCCCGACGGGTCCACCATCGGTCACTTCGCCCTCGTCTACGACACCGCCCGCCTCGAAAAGGGTGTCCATGTGCACGAGTTCTCCGTAGTCAGATCGAGGGCGGTGCTGGGGAAGGGCGCCCACGTCGGCCCCCACTGCGTCGTCGACCAGGACGCCATCATTGGCTCGAACGCGCACCTCGGCTCCCACTGCACCATCGGCCGCGGCGCCACCGTCGGCGCGGGCGCCGTCCTGGGCGACGGCGCGACGCTGGACCCGGGCTGCGAGCTCGGCGCGGGCGCCTTCCTGGGGCCGGGGGCCAGGTTGCTGGACCGGACCCGGCTGCCGACGGGGGAGCCGGGGAAGCCCGCAAGGTTGGGCGAGGATCGGCGGGAACGCGGTCGTGTGCGGGGGGATCACCGTGGGGGACGACGCCGTCGTGGCGGTGGGTGAGGCCGAAGAGGTCCAATGGGACCTCGAGGGACTCGTGGAGGACGACGTGCCCGACAACGGGGTGTGGATGGGCGACCGGCTGCCCGGGACCATGGACGGGAAGGAGTGGGAGTAGCTGCGTGAGGTCGACCGCGGGTCCCATACCAGCCGGTGGCGCCTCCCCTCGACCGGGGCGACCACTTTATCTCCCCAGTCCTGGCAAGGACGGTGCGCGCGTGCGCACTGGACGCGCAGCGTCACCTATCCGCACACATCGTAACACTCCCTGTTCAGTGCAGGAACCTTCAATTTACACCATCTGCGATGCAACAGACAGTTGATAGGCCCATCCTACCACATTCGCGGACCCCCCCGGGTGGCGTATATGTATATAAAGGGAGATATTGCCAGCGTGAGAACTCCGATGATCGCCATCCAGCATCCCACGAGCCCTCGATCATATCGAACCGAGTATGTCCCGTCCTCTGAAGTTAACACAATTGTTAATTTGGGAAAAATAAATATACAAGGGGGCGCTGTAAGCTTACCCATGCAGAGGGACGTTCTGATAAGGGAGATACGGTCCAGCGGCATGTTCGTTTTCCGGATCGGGGACGTTGTCAGATTGACGGGTCTATCCAGGGAGAGCGTCAAGGTGATGCTCCACCGCCACGTTCGGGACGGATGGATGTGGAGGGTCACGCGGGGGGTCTACTCCATCACCACCAACCCCATGGTCGTCGCCACCTCCATCGTTCATCCCAGCTACCTCTCCTTCACGACGGCGTATCATCACCACGGGGTGATCGAGCAGATGCCCCACACCCTGACCGTGGCGACGAGCCGGGGTCGGAAGGCCCTGGAGACGGAGGTGGGTGCGGTCTCCTTCGTCCAGGTGAGACCGGGCCTCGTCTTCGGGTTCATGAAGGAGAGTTACAGCGATGGCGAGGCGACCATCGCCGAGCTGGAGAAGGCGGTCGTGGATTCGGTATATCTCCCCAGGCATGCGGCCTTCGTGGACACCATCGAGGCGGTCCGCAGCTGCGATGTCGATAAGCTCGAGGCCTACGCGGAGAGGAGCGGGATCGAGGTCGTGAGGCGCCGCGTGGGGCTCCTCGTTGACAGGCTTCACGGCGATACCTCCATCGAGCCGAGGGGGCGGACCGTTTACACCCTAAATCCGTCGAGGAGGGTCAGGGGGACCTTCGACCCCTCGTGGCGGATGTACGTCAACGAGGAGGTGTGATATATGATATCGAGAGAGGAGGTCGAGACCCTGGCGAGATTGAAGAGGGTCAGCCCGTTCTTCCAGGAGAAGCACTACCTGATGTCCCTGGTGCTCTCGTCCCTCTTCTCCCAGGTCTCCGATGAGCTGGTCTTCAAGGGCGGCACCTACCTCTGGTTCTTCCACCGACTGCCCCGTGCCTCGGAGGACCTGGACTTCACGGCCGTTGGCCACCTGGAGATGGATGATATCACGGGGGTCGTCATTGACGACCTGGCGGCGTACGGCATCAAAGTCGAGCGAAGGGACGAATCGGGCCATTTGTCCTTCACCACCAGGCTGGCTATGGAAGGACCGATGTTCGACGGTATTAACCCCAACTACATCAGGCTCGATGTCAGCCATAGGGGCGATCTTTCGAGGGAACCTCTGTTCCAAGCGTTCCGGTCCCCGTACTCGGAGGTCCCGAACTTCACACTCCTTGGAATGGACATGGTGGAGGTCATGGCCGAGAAGACACGGGCGATGCTCAGGCGGAACAGGGCTCGCGACATGTTCGATGTCCATCATCTGATGGGGCAGGGGGTCGAGTTCGATGCCGACCTGGTGCGGTCCAAGCTCGCCCTCTACGAGATCGAGCCGGGGGAGGGAATGCTCTCGGCCGTCCTCGACAGGTGCGAGGATGCATGGAAGCCAGAACTCTCACCAGTGATCAAGGGAGGCCCTCCTGATAAGCACGTGGTCAGGGACGAGGTCGAGGCCTTCTTGAGAGAGAACCTCCTTTGAGACGAACGGACCCATGCGTTTCGCTAACTGCATCCTATCAAATGTGTAAGCTGGAGGGCTCGAAAGGCAT
>JAUVRF010000421.1 GCA_030597775.1 Methanobacteriota archaeon
GCCTCACGGCCACTCCTCCCAGGACCCGGGACGAACCCACTGGCAGACCCTTGTTCGAGCCTGCCATCTCGCTGGGTCAATACGGGTGGATCCTCCCAGGTCCCTCCGCATCGAACTTGGTGTTCTGTTGATATGTACTTTTCGCCTGCCTCGGTAGGATGCAAAGGATTATTGACCGGGAAGGGCGCGCAACGGGACGATGAACGAGGAGGGGACATCCAGGACCAGGGTCGGCCTGGTGCTCAACCCTGTCGCGGGGATGGGAGGCCGCGTCGGCCTCAAGGGCACCGATGGGGCCGACATGCTCACCATGGCCCTGGGAAGGGGTGCCGAGCCCGTGTCCCCATCTTGCATCCTGAGGTTCCTGGACCAGCTGGGGGACCGGACCCGGGGCATCCATTGGCTCACGTGCTCGGGCGACATGGGTGCCGACATCCTCCTCGAGGCTGGCCTCCGCGAGGGCGATGACTTCAGCATCGCCTACCATGTTCCCGACCAGAGGGAGACCGGACCCGACGACACGCGCCGGGCGTGCAGGAGGATGCTCGACGCCGGTGTGGACCTGCTCGTTTTCTGCGGTGGGGACGGCACGGCGCGGGACGTGCTCGCGGAGATCGGTGACGAGACCGCGGTGGTCGGCGTTCCGGCCGGTGTCAAGATGTTCTCCGGGATATTCGCCGTCAGCCCAGAGGCCGCCGGGGAGATCATCGCCGCCCACCTCGAGGGCACGTCCGAGGTGGGCGAGGGGGACGTGGTGGATGTGGACGAGGAGGCCTACCGTCGGGGTCAGCTGGCGGTCACCCTCTTCGGGACGATGCGTGTGCTCCGGGTGCTGTCCCTCATCCAGGACGCCAAGCACGTCACGTCCCTTGGCGACGAGGGCAAGGTACAGGACGCCATCGCCCGCTACGTGGTCGAGCTGCTGGAGGAGGAGGGGGACCCCCTCATCATCCTCGGCGCCGGCACGACCGTGGAGGCGGTGGCCCGGAGGCTCGATGTTCCCAACACGCCCCTGGGCGTCGACGTCGTTCGAGGGGGCGAGGTGGTGGTCTCCGACGCCTCCGAGGAGGATCTGCTCCGGGTGCTGTCGACAGGCTCGGACGGGGGGGCGAGGATCGTCATGAGCCCCATAGGGGCCCAGGGTTTCCTCCTTGGCAGGGGCAACCAGCAGATCTCCCCGGCCGTCCTCGAGACCGCGGGCGGTCCGGCCGCCCTCATGATAGTCGCGACGCCCCACAAGGTCCGCAGTGTCCCCGTCCTGCTGGTGGACACCGGGGACGGGGAGCTGGACAAGAGGCTCGCGGGGATGCGGCAGGTCATCTCGGGTTATCATGACGTCATCATGATGCGGGTCGAGGCCGCCTCGGCACCCAGCGACTGACGGGGCCTACTCCTCCGTGAGGCCCAGCACCTTGTCGAAGCCGTACATGTCCATGAAGCCGTGGCCCGAGACGTTGAAGGCGATGACCTTCTCCTCGCCGGTCTCCTTGCAACGCATCGCCTCGTCTATGGCGGCGCAGACGCCGTAGGCCGACTCCGGTGCGGGCAGGAATCCCTCGGTCCGCAGGAATATCTGGGCGTTCTGGAACACGTGCTTCTCGTCCTTGGGATACGCGACGGTGTCGATGTACCCCTCGTGGCGCAGCAGGCTCAGAATCGGCGAGGCACCGTGGTACCGGAGGCCGTCGCCGTAGATGGGTTCCATCCGGGTCTCGTGACCCAGGGTCATCATCTTGAGCATCGGGGTCAGGCCCGCGTGGTCGCCGAAGTCGTACGCGTACTCTCCCTGCATGTTGGGCGAGACCTCGGACTGGGCCGCGACGAACTTGATGTCCTTGCCCTTGGTCAGGCGCTCTCCCATGAACGGGATGGTGAAGCCGCCGAAGTTGCTGCCGCCGCCCAGGCACGAGAACATGATGTCGGGGTAGTCGTCTGCAAGCTCGAACTGCTTCTGGGTCTCCAGGCCGATGATGGTCTGATGGAGGATGACGTGGTTGAGCACCGAGCCCAGGGTGTAGACGGCCTTCTCGTCACCGAGGGCGTCCTCGAGGCCCTCCGAGATGGCGATGGCCAGGCTGCCGGGGTCCTCGGGGTCCTTGTCGTAGAGGGCCTTACCAGACGCGGTCTTCGGGCTGGGTGACGCATGGACGTCGGCACCGTAGAACTTCATGAGCTGGAGGCGCTCCTTCTTCCACCTGTGGACGGCGCGCACCCAGTAGACGGTGACGTCCAGGCCCACGACGGCGCATGCGTACGCCAGGGCGGTGCCCCACTGACCGGCGCCCGTCTCGGTGGTGATCCTCTCCATGCCCTGCTGCTTGGCGTAGTACGCCTGGGCCAGGGCGGTGTTCACCTTGTGGCTGCCCGTCGGGGAGTAGAACTCGGACTTGTAGTAGATCCTCGCCGGGGTGCCCAGCTTCTTCTCCAGGGCCAGGGCGCGGAAGAGGGGGCGTGGTCGGCCCGCCTGGCTGTACAGGTCCCGCACGGGCTCGGGGATGTCGATCCACCTGTCCTCGGAGAACTCCTGCTTGAGGCACTCTGCCGCGAACAGCTTGGGAAGGTTCGCGAGCCGGGAGGGCTTGCCATCATCGGGGTCGATGTACGGAGGGAAC
>JAUVRF010000173.1 GCA_030597775.1 Methanobacteriota archaeon
AGGAGGAGAAGAAGGTATTCCCGGGAGGATGGTTGCTGGTCCACGCTGAACGATAGAATACTGGTATATATTAAGTGTCTGCCCCAGGTTCACTGGGACGCGAACGCATCTAAGGCCTCGAAGGCCCGGCGAAGATGCGGTATCGTGATGCTACCACCCACCACCAGGGCGATGGTCATCGCCTCGGTCATCTCCTGGGCGGAGGCGCCCTCCTCCAGGCAACGCTCCACGTGGTAGCGGGTGCAGTCGTCGCAACGCAGGGCCAGGGAGACGGCCAGGCCCATCAGCTCCTTGGTCTTTGCGTCCAGGGCCCCGGCCTCGTACACGTCGTGGTCCACGGCCATGAACCGCTTGAGGGAGAGGTTGTCCTCAGAGAGGATCCGCTCGTTCATCCTCGCGCGGTACTCCTTCCATTCTGCTGGGTCGAACGCCATCTCCGTCGCCTCCTCGGGGATGGAAGGGCCCGGTGATGGAAAAGGATTTCGCACTCCTCCCGCCGAGATACGGGCAACAGGAAAATAATTGTACTCCCCGCGTCGTGATAGGTTCCAGCAGGTTTCAGGACCATTCACTCCTAGGTGGGATTGTAATATGGAGAACCGGAACGTAATTCTATCACATATCTTCAGGGCGAGGACCTGGGTCGCCGTCCTGATCGCATTGCAGCTGGTGTTCGTCATCCCCGTGACCTCCGACGAGGCCGAGGCGACCACCTGGGACACCCCGTACATCGTGGCCTCTGGCAGCGTCCTCACCCAGATGGCGATGGCGGTCGATGGCGACAACGTGTATTGCGTCTACGTGCAGGAATCCCACGGTTTGTACTACGTGGTCATGCGGTGGTACGACGGCAGCAGCTGGTCGTCCATGCTCACCGTGTCCGCGGGCACATCGACCAATGCCCAATACCCCGACATCGCCGTGTCCGACGGTATAGCCCACATCACGTATGTGGACCAGACGGACGGGGATGCCGACGTGATGTACAGGAGCTACAACGGGAGCTACTTCACGGTCATCCAGCAGGCCAGCGAACTCAGGGGAGGCATGAACTCGCACGACCCCGCCATCGCCGCCGACGGCAGTCACGTGTACATCGTCTGGGAGGAGGTAAAGGCCACCGACTGGGACATCAACTACAGGTACATCTCCGGAGGCAGGCTGGGGGCCACTGGGACCCTCTCCACCGATATCTCGAACGACAAGCAGGCCGACCCCGCCATAGCCATGGACGACGGCAAGGCCCACGTTGTCTGGACGGACAGCAAGAACGGAGACGCCGACATCTACTACCGAATGTGGAACGGCGCATCCTGGGCCACTGAGGTGAACTTGATACCCTCCGCCGACGGGGATAACCAGGAGTACCCCGACGTCGACGTCGAGGGCAGCGACGTGTACGTGGTCTTCCGGCATCAGACCGGGGGCATCAACTATGGCATAGACATGGTGACCTATGCCAACCGTCTATGGAGCACGCCGAACGGGGTACCCGGCCCCACAGGGACCGAGCACCTGCCCCGGTTGGGGGTCGAGGCGGGTCATGTCGCCCTGGTATACCTGAATTCCTACTCGTACTTTTCTGCGTACTTCCAGCACTACGACGGCCAATCCTGGGACGCCCCTGAAGCACTGGAGGCCGGTGACCGCGACCACATATACTGGCCCTCGGGCGTGGAGCTAGTGAACGGTCGCGCGCATGTTACCATCTATGAAGAGGATCTCCCCTCCAGGATCCACAGGTACTACGTCGGCGACGTGGACGAGACAGAACCCTCCGCCGAGGTGGGAGAGGTGTCGCCCTACTGGATGGCCATCGACAGGATCTCCCTGGCCTGGTCGGCCAGCGACGACTACGGCCTGGAAAGCGTGACGGTCCTGTACAGGTACAGCGAGGACAAGGAGACCTGGGACCGTTGGACCGTGGTCTCCACCATCGACGCCGTCTCGGGCACCTTGGCATCCGGGTACGCAAGCTTCTCGGCCTCGCGCGGCGAGGGCTTCTACGAGTTCAAGGCCTGGGCCATGGACATATCGGGGAAGACCGAGGCGCCGACAACGGACCACGAGGCCGAGGCCGCCTTTGACAAGACCCCCCCCACGGCGTCGCTCCTCATCAACGACGGGGACGAGTACACGACCGATCCCCACATCCAGCTGAACCTGAGCTATGCCGACGAGATGACGGACCAGAACGGCTCCGTGGGCAAGAGCGAGTACTCCGTGGAGATCTCCAACGTCGGCGTCGCGTGGACGGGGATCACCCCCATGGGGAACAAGCACGCGTGGGACCTGACCGGCGGCGAGGGCGCGAAGAGGGTGCATCTCAGGGTCACCGACGCGGCCGGTCTCGTGTCCGCCATCGTCACCGACAGCATCATCGTCGACCTGACCGACCCCAACATGACCCTGGAGATCAACGGGGGCGACGAGTGGACCACCTCCAGGGACGTCACCCTGAGCATGAGCTACGAGGAGGCGGTCGGCGTGGCCGGCATGCGGGTCAGCACCGAGGCCATCGGAGGCGACGAGCCATGGGAGAACCCGGTGGACACGATGCCCTGGACCCTCCCCGAGGGGGATGGCATGGTCACTATCTACTACCAGGTCATGGACAACGCCAGCCGCACATCGGAGGTCCATAGCACCTCGATCGGCCTGGACACCGTGGCGCCCACGGGCAGCATCATCATGGGAGGCAGCGACACCCTCACCGCCGAGCGGATGGTCACCCTCACCCTCACGTACGCCGACGCGACATCCGGCGTCTCCAAGGTCCGCTTCATGGACGAGGCCGTCGGCGGCGACGAGCCGTGGGACAACCCCGTCGAGACCAAGGAGTGGGACCTGGGCACAGAGAGCGGCCTCGTGACCGTCTACTACCAGGTACAGGACGTGGCGGGCCTGGTATCGGAGATATCCTCCGCCTCAGTAACGCTGGACGCCGACGGCCCCACGGGCAGCATCATCATGGGAGGAGGCGACACCCTGGTGAACACCCCCACCGTCGACCTGGTCCTCACCTTCGACGACGCGACCTCGAACGTCGCGGGCATCCGCGTGACCAACGAGGCCGTGGGCGGGGATGAGCCGTGGGATAATCCCGTGGAGGCCCTGGCATGGGAGCTTTCAGCCGGCGACGGCGAGAAGACCATCTACTACCAGGTCCTCGACGAGGCGGGCCGGGAGTCCCAGGTGTACACCCTGTCCATCACGTTGGACACCAGCAATCCCTACGTCGACACCTCGGACCCCGAGGACGGGGCCACGGACGAGAAGGTGAACGTGAACATCGTCGTGAGGTTCTCTAAGGCCATGAACCAGACGGCGACATCGGATGTCACCAGCATGTCGTACATCGACGCTGACGGCAACACCGTGACCGTCGCCGTCAACTTCTCGTGGAGCCCCGACAGCAAGACGATGACCATCGAGCCCCGAACGGACCTCAAGCACTCGACCGAGTACACCTGGAAGATAACCGTCGGCGCCACCGACGGGGCGGGCAACGAGCTATTCCCGGCCGTCGAGTACACCTTCACCACCGAGAAGGGCGACGACGGGGGCAACGGCGGGAACGGCGACGGTGACGACGACGACGGAACCATGTCCCTCCTGATATGGTTGGTGGTCGCCATCGTTGCCATCCTGGCCATCGTGGTGGGCACGATATTCTTCATGGCCAAGACGCCGGGACCAGGGCTGGAGGACGACGAGGACGATCTGTAGGACCCGGGCCGGTCCAGGGGTGGCGCCTGCCGCCCGGGACCCATCGGTCGAGGCCATGTCCTAATGTTCCCCTTGGCTCTGGCGAGCCATTCATATACACCCTAGGCATTACAGCCGAGCATGGGGAAGAAGAGCCCGAAGCACCGGCATGACGAGAAGAGCGCCCACGAGAAGAGGTCCCAGCACAGGCCCGACGAGTTCGAGGACCACGAGAAGAAGGCCAAGTTCTACCTCTGGGCGATCATCGGCCTCTGGATCTTCACCCTCGCCGGAACCCTCTCCTGCAGATATTGGCAATGGCTACCGACGTACACCTGGTTCCTCTACTGGCAGATGATACTGTGGCTCCTCGTGGGCTTTGCAGCGATGTACCTCTACTGGCGCAGAGAGGAGGACAAGGGCTACACCATTCCTATGATCCTGGCGATCCTGTACGTGGCGATAACCATCCCCATCGTCCTCCTCTCCGGACCATGAACCCGTCCTCGCAAAGAAAGGTAGACGACGATAATATATCGATACAGTGCACATGAGCACTGGCAAGGATTTATAAACCCCCATTAACAATATATAGCACAGTGGGTAAGAGGGGTTCCCGTTCTAAGAAGAGGCCCAGCGTCCACGAGCGCAGGGCTCACAAACACGCCCAGTCCGAGGAATATCACAAGCACCGTGCCCGCATTATCGGCAACTCTGTCATCGTGGCTGCCATCTGGACCGTGGCCAACATCCTGGCCTACGGTTACGGTGTGCTGCCGTACCCATACTCGTACTTCGCTGCCTTTCAGATGGTCCTCTTCTTGGGTTACGGCATTCTGGCCTACATCGTCCTGGTCTGGAACCGAAGGTGCCCGGTCTACCGGGAGACGTTCTGGATGATAATCATGTTCACACTGGTAGGGAGTACCATCACGTCCTGGCCCGTGGTCTAGTACCATGCAATGGAACCGACCCTATCCCTTCCGGCGTTCCATGGCCCTCGTTGCCCTCGCGATAGATATAACTTGAAATCGAGTAACTACTCATCAGGGACAATGCCCTTATACTTCCCTCCTCTAGAAGTGGCACTGAGGGGGCATCGTCACTTGGAAAGTGTCCCGAATTCCCCGAGAGGATTGATATCATGAACAAGTCAGAGAGGATCATACTCGTCACCGGCGCCACCGGCAAGCAGGGCAGCGCCGTGGTCCGACACCTTCGCCAGCATGGATGGAGGCTCCGAGCCCTCACCAGGGACGCGACC
>JAUVRF010000544.1 GCA_030597775.1 Methanobacteriota archaeon
AACTCCTCGATGATGGGCATCGACCAGTTCCAGATCATCTCGCCCTCCTGGGCGTCGAACACGACCAGCTGGGCGTCGTAGTGCGTCGTGTCGCCGTTCCTCGATGAGAACACGATGGAGAGGTACTCGCCCGCGTCGTCGAGCATGATGGAATCCTGCATGATGCCCCTGTCCCTGACGCCGCCGCCGTAGTCGTCGTAGGATGGGTCCCCGTCCTCGGGGAAGGCCCCGATCCGGCCCCCTTCCAGGTTGACGCAGTACAACTTGCTCCTGTAGTGGAGGATGCGGGAGGTGTTCCGCGGCTCGGTCATGTAGCTGCGGGTCTCCTCCTCTTCGACGATGAACAGCTTGCTGGCGGAGATGCCCATCCAGACCCTGTCACCCACGGTCTGGATGAAGGTCGAGGGAGCGCTGTTGGTGTCCTTGAAATCCCCGATCTCCGACCTGACCGATTCATCCCAGAGGATGGTCCCGGTGTTCGCATCCAGGCAGTAGAAGGCCCAGTCGGTGTTGTGACCGCCCACGAAGACCTTGGTGCCGTCGTCGGAGAACTCCACGGACTCGATCTTCAGGCCATCGATGTACTCGCGCCAGATCTCGACCTCCTGGTTGATGTCGATGACGCTGATCCGCCCCTCCAGGGCCCCGACGGCGAGTCGGGTGCCGTCCCGGGAGAACCGGACGACGGCCTCGGTGTGGGAGTGGGCGGCCACGCTGGCATGGTACTCCTCCCTCGGGAACTCGTCGTTGTAGTCGATCTGGAACAGCATGTACGGGACCGCTTCCTTGGGAGCGAACGCGGGCGAGGAGAGCACATCCCCGTTCACCAGCTTGACGTCGAACCGGTACTTCATGTACGGTATCCAGTCCAGGTCCGCCAGGACTCGTCTGGAGGCCTGGCCGACGTCGACCTTCCCCAGCTCCTCTCCTGTCGAATCGAAGATGGTCAGGGTGTCGACATCCTCGGATTGGTCAAGCTCGACCACCACGCCCTCGCGAACGAAGGCCACTTGCGCGATGCCCTCTCCCGCGTCCACGTCCTTCGGTTTGTCACGTTCCGCGTAGAACAGATAGGTGGTCATCGTTGCGACGACGATCATAACTAGTACAAGTACTGCAAGCAGCATCTCCAACCTTGAGAGTCCTGAGGTGGCCATGAGAGTCTCTCCTCGATGCCAGCTGAGATAAGGAGTATATATAAAACAGTTTGGTATACTTTTTGATTAAAGTGTCATATCTGGCCCCCCCGCTTCACCGGGGTCGGAATCCGTCGGAAAAGGGCACCTTATGTGGAAAGGCTTAAGATGGGGTGCGAACTGTAGTGAGGTTATACCGAGCCCGTCTCTCGTGAGGTGGAACCGCTGACCACGATACGACAACGAACCATCACCCGCCGCGACCGGAGAAGGGCCGTGGCCATCACCATCATCCTGCTTGCTGGCATCGTCCTCGCCCTTGCGCAGGGCGGCGTGGCACCCCCCTCCCCCGACCCCGGCCAGAACGACCTCACCCTGACCAGTCGCACCATCTGGTCCTACTACACGGAGACGCCTCCCTCGATGGACGACCCCAAGGACAACGTCTGGGACTATCCCCTAGAGGTGCTCGGTCTGGTCCCTGGCCACGTGGCCCTGTCGGGCGGGACCTCCCTGGAGATACGCTCGGTCTACACCGACAACGAGATCTACTTCCGGATAATATGGCACGACGTGGTGGAGAACTCCGCGGCTCCCAGATGGGTGTACCACGACGGCAACTGGACCTTCACCTCCCCCTTCGAGGACGGACTGGGAGAACCCCGAGAACCAGGAGCGGAAGTTCACCCTCCCCGAGGCGGAGACGGGTGGCCTGTGGTTCTGGTCCTCGCGCCTCTCGCCCCCCTCGGCCTTCGCCACCGACGCCCACCGCACCGCC
>JAUVRF010000078.1 GCA_030597775.1 Methanobacteriota archaeon
GACCCCGACCGTGTCTGCGCGGCCGCCGCCGCCTCCTGCTACTCCGCCGATGGCGCGTCGGACCTCCACCAGGACATGTCCGACAAGAAGGTGAGGAGGCTGCTCGAGCGCACCGTTGGCCGCGGCCACCACAGCGTGGTGGAGCATGCGGTGTTCACCTTCTCCCTCGAAGGCGTCAGCCGGACCCTCACCCACCAGCTGGTACGGCATCGCATAGCATCCTACAGCCAGCAGAGCCAACGATACGTCCGGTTCGACGCGGCCACCTACATCACCCCTCCCGAGGTGGAGGGCAATCCCGAGGCCAAGGAGGTGTTCAACAGGACCATCGAGGAGGCCTGGCAGGCCTACCGCGAGCTGGTGGAGGCGGGGATCCCAGAGGAGGATGCCCGGTTCGTCCTGCCCAACGCGGCCACCACCAACATCACCATCACGATGAACGCCAGGGAACTGCTCCATTTCTTCCGGCTGCGCTGCTGCCTCCGTGCCCAGTGGGAGATCCGCAGGGCGGCAATGAAGATGTTGGAGGAATGCAAGAGGGTCGCCCCGGTCATCTTCGAGAACGCGGGTCGTCCCTGCGTCTCCGGGCCCTGTCCGGACGACGCCTCCGATTGCCCCCTCTTCCCGGGTCCGTACGGACCCCTAGATGAGACCCGGAAGGACACCCCGAAATAGGGGTTGGAAAAGGGCCGAAAAAAGCGTGAAATTTGACCTCCGATTCTGGGGTAGCCAGTATCCTCAATTTGGTGTCACTTTACGGTGGTAGAATATGCAAACACTTATATAGACAACTCTCTATACCACATTCCGGCGTCCATCCAAGGAGGATGGGTATAACCAGGATATATGTCCTGGACGTCGTGAATGTCAAAAAAACTATTCGCTTCTGGGGGCGAAGCCAAATGAAGAAAGGTCTCGCAGTACTAATCGTACTCATCATGTCGATGGGCTCCTTGGCAGCCGCTCTGGATCCGATCCTCCCCGCGGGGGATCTATTCGGACAGAGCACCCAAGCACCCACTACCGCACCCTCCGATGTAGACAACACTCCGATCACTTCGAACGTTGCTCCGGAGATAGAAACCGACCCAATGTTGGGGTACCTGGATACCCTGGACCCCAATGGTCCCAGGCCTCCGTTGCCGCCACTCCCAGGTGGTGACAAGGAGATCGGTATCCAGACGAACACCGATTGCGTGCTCCTCATAGAGGTCAATGATGAGTGGGTGCCCCTGCCCACCAGGGAAGACCTGACCGCGGGATTGGTCGACCCTGTGACCTTCGAGAACGGAACGGTCCACGAGATCCATGGAAAGCTCTTCGAGACCATCGTGGAGGTCAACACCACCTACTACGATGACATCGGCATCCCCACAGTCCCGATCGAGGTGGCGTTCGACGGAGCCCCTGTCGCCATGACCCCCGGCGACACCGGCAACAACACCACCGTCATCGAGCCCTTCATCAACACCGGCAACGGTTCCTTCCAGTTCCTTCTCGACATCAACAAGGACGCGGGCGAGTACGAACTCATAGTGCACTTCGCTGGAGACCCACCGGCGGTCCCCGACCAGACCTACAAGCCCATCACCTACAGGGCCGTGATGTATGTCAATCACCCCACCGTGATAGGCGTGGACGTCACCCCTGGCTCCGTGACCGTCGGCCAGCCCATCACCATCTCGGGCAACCTGGCGGACGACACCGGACGCACGATCACCAGCGTGGGCCTGCAGATCAGGTTCGACAACGTCCTCCTTGGCCTGACCTCGGACGGCTTCTACCTGGACGATGTCCGGGTCACCGGGGCCGACTTCTTCGACAACTTCGAGGACGAGGAGGCTCCGGAGTGGAACACCTACACCGCCCCCGGCAGGGGCGTCGGCAACCAGTGGATGCGCGGCAGCCCCGGCGGCTCCGTCGGTCCCCTGGCCCCCCATTCCGGCTCCAACCTCTACGGCACCAACCTGGAGAGGGACTACGACAGGGGCGCCTGGTCGTACCTGATCACACCCCGGATGAACTTCACGATGGACCAGGAGTACATTCTATCCTTCTGGTCCTGGTGGTCCGTGTACTGGGAGGAGGACTACACCTACGTCATGGTCTCCGTCGATGGCGGCTCGACCTGGGACGAGGAGAACGCCCTATACTTCATGAGCAACCAGCTCATCAGCGGTGACTGGAACTACTACGAGTTCAACGTCACCCGCTACGTGGGCTCCGACGATGTGAAGATAGCCTTCGTATTCTACAGCATCGACAAGACCCTGGACGTCAGGACCGACGGCACCTTCGCCTACCAGGTGACCATACCCATGGCCACCAGCGCGGACCGGCACGAGGTCAGCGTGATCTTCAAGGGCGATCTGCTGTTCAGGTACCATAGGGCCAAAGAGGACATCGATGTCAAGCGCATAACCCACTTCGATTTCGAGATGAACGCTTCAAAGAAGGTGGGACACCGGAACAATCCCGTCAAGCTGGTGGCGAACCTCAAGGACAACATGAACGAGGTGCCCCAGATGAACAACCGGGGTCACGCTGACTTCTACCAGATCACGATCTACTGGGACCGGACATGGGCCGTCGACGATGGCATAGGTGAGCGCGTCGGTCCCCCGAGGACCATGGACCGCGACAGCGGCGAGGCCTCGATCAACTACGTGGTGGCATGGGACCAGATCCTGGGTCCCGCCAACGTGACCTTCCGCTCCCCTGGCGACGACTACTACACCGCCATCCAGATGACGGACATCTACTACGTCAAGGCCGAGGTGTACGTGTCCCTGCCTGGCAAGGAGGAGCTCCAGGGCTTCCGGGGCCAGACCCTCGATATCCACGGCGACCTTCGCGTGGTGGCAGACCAGTCCACCGAGGACCAGCAGTTGGGCGACCCCGTTTCCGGCGAGTTCCTCAAGATCTTCTGGAACGGACAACCCATCGGCAACCGGAGGACCAGCTTCGACGGCACCTTCTCCGTCGACTACCTGGTGCCCTCTACCCACGAGCTGGGCGACGTCCTGGTGATGTTCGAGTACGAGGGGCAGTCCCTCTACGAGCCCATCACCGAGTACGCCAATTACACCGTGGTGTCCGAGACATTTATCACACTGCTCGACCAGGACGTGTACAAGGGAGAGTGGGTGTACATCAATGGGACATGCAAGGACGACAAGAGCCAACCCGTCGCCAACATGCCCATATACATCATATGGAAGCGAGCTCCCGAGATCGGCAGGGCCACCTCCAAGACGGACGGGACGTTCTCCCTGCAGTACTTCATACAGTACGAGGACAAGGTCGGCAACATCTCCGTCATCGCTCGTTTCAAGGGAACGAAGATCTACCTCGCGAACGAGACCACGGCCACCTACACTGTCAAGGTCCACACGATCCTTGAGCGGCGTGACAGGTCCTTCAACCTGGTCCGCGGCCAGCAGGTCCAGATCTCCGGCAAGCTCTACGAGGACTGGGGCGGCTTCCGAGGCGTCGAGGTCCAGAGGGAGATCGTGACCCTGCTCATCGACGAGATCGTCGTGTCGTACAAGCGAACCGCCTTCGACGGCTCCGTGACCTTCACAGCCCCAATCGAACCGTACAAGTTCGGCTATGGAGAGGTGGGCCTGGTACTGGACTTCAACGGGACGGCCTTCTACGAGCCATCCAGGAACGTGACCAAGGTCGTCATCAAGGCCAACTCGATATTGACGATGGCCGAGTTCCGGGTGATGGGCGAGATATTCGATCCCCTGACGGAGATCGTCTACAGGGACGAGGAGACCTACGGTCGGATCCTGCTGCAGGACGACAACTTCCAACCCATCGCCAATGGTAACGTGTCCGTGTACTACAAGGACGAGGGACAACGCGCCCGGAAGCGTCTAATCGACACGGGCCTCACCGACTCCCAGGGGTACTTCGAGTTCAACTGGACCTTCAAGGTCAATACCATCGGCAACAAGACGTTCATAGCCGAGTACGACGGCCTCGAGGTGGACACCTTCCTGAAGACCGGTGACCTGATCATACTTCCCGTCGAGACCTATTACAATGTCACCTACGCAATAAAAGAGGTACCGACCGAGCCTCTCCCGTGGTACGTCTATGCCATCATCGGCGGCGTGCTGATGGTGGGTGCAGTGGGTATCGTCTGGAGCAGCGTCTGCTACCGCAGGCGCAGACAGCTCAAGAAGATGCAGAGGATCATCCGCAGGGCGGCCGACAGGCTGGTCGCGGGCAACGTGTACTCTGCGACGATCTTCCGCGCCTACCGCGAGATGGCCCACACGCTGCGTGCGTATGGCCAGCTCAGGAAGGACTCAGAGACCTTCCGCGAGTTCGAGGATGCGGTCCGTGGTTCGCTGCCCATCGACGCGGATAGCCTGGACGACTTCCTGACCGTTCTCGAGGAGGCTCGATACTCCGAGCACGAGATCGGTGAGAACGAGAAGGACCGGGCCATCGAGGCGCTGCGGGGCGTGCAGAACAGCATCGAGAAGATCCTGCTGACCGACGATCAGATCGCACAGATCAGCCGCGGCGAGGCAGATGGCATGGTCGAGCCCGAGATCATCGTATCCGACGATAGCGGCAGGTCCGCTCCACCCAAGCAGGGCGGGGGTGGAGCCGCCGCCAAGCCCCCAGAGGGACCAAAGGAATGAGGGACCACCGCTGAACCGACTGGACCAAAAGATAAAAGAGCAAAGACACGATTGAGGGACACACCATGTTGAAGAAAATAATCGCAATAGCAGTCTTCCTCATTATTGCCATAGGGGTCCCTGCGTACATATTGCTCAAGGACGATCCCGATGTCCAGCACTACAATCCCTATGATACGGGTCCCACCGACCTG
Organism: Methanobacteriota archaeon; assembly: GCA_030597775.1. Taxonomy (GTDB): domain Archaea; phylum Thermoplasmatota; class DTKX01; order DTKX01. Next base: position 4,859 of record JAUVRF010000078.1, read on the forward strand.
TCGATCTTCGTTGAGGCGCTGGAAGGCACCGAGGGGACTTCAGCCGAATACACCACCAGAAGCATCATCTCCTCCCCTGTCCTGCTGAAGGGCATCAAGGACCCGGAGCAGACCTGCTACGTGGTCGTGGGCGTCGACCGGGAGTACCGGCAAGAGGAGATCAAGGTGATCGAGAAGTTCGTCCGGGAGGACGGTGGCAAGGCCATCATAATGGATGACTTCGGCTCCCCCAACGCCCTGTCGGAGAAGTTCGGCGTGTTCTTCTACGGCAAGCCCATGTGGGACGACATCAACATGACCGGCCCCCGCACTGTGAGGAACATCTCGTTCCCGATCTTCAACTTCAAGCTGGGCCTGCAGCCCCATACCGTGGTGCTCAACGGCCCGACGGGCCTCACGACGTACAACCCCAACGTGGAGTACATCGCCAACGGCTCGGAGAAGTCCTACGTCGACCTGGACGGGAACGGTCGCATCAACATCGGTGACAAGAAGGGCAACATCCCCGTGATCATCGAGGTGCGCTTCAACGAGTCCAAGGGTAGGATCGTGTTCATCGCCGACGCGGACATCGCAACCGACGACATGCTCAAGCACAACCCGGGCAACAAGGCCTTCATGATCCAGCTCGTCAACAGGGTGATGGACTTGAAGGACGGCCTTATCCTGTTCGACGAGAGCAGGCACGAGCACGTCCCGAGCCAGGAGATCGTGTACAAGAACGTGGAGACGGTGGCCATCATGTCCAGCTGGTTCTGGCCCACTGTAATGACCATCGTCTCGATGGTCGTGATCTTCGGCATCGTGGTGTACAGCTCCAAGGACAAGGTGAGCTGGATCCACAGGTTCGACGTCAGCGCCTTTTCGCGGAGGCACAACCCGCCCGAACGGCTCAACGTGCAGACAGAGCGGGCGCGGTCCGCCCTGATGCTCAAGGTGAGGATGATGTACAGCTACTCCGCCGAGGAGATGGCAGCGCTTCAACCTGACCAGGTACGTGCCATGATCAAGGACAAGGACCTTACGGAGCTGGCCCTCAATCCCAGCCAGAGCTGGACCCAGCAGGAGCTGCGTGTCGTCATCCAGCGCATCAAGGAGTGGGGCGCCGATTGATGTAATTATTTCACGATAACCAACAGCAAAGAGAATCCAACATAAACAAAGGAAGTGGGGAAAAATGGATAAGAGAGCGAAATTGCAGGACGAAGGGCCTGCTGCTGGTGGAGGCGGTGCTCCGGCACCCCAGAAACCCGCAGGCGCTCCGCCGGCGAAGCCAGCCCCAAAGGCTGCACCCCGACCTGCCCCAAAGGCAGGCGGCGCTACGCCGGAGGAGATATCCTTCGTGGCAAACTCGGTCAAGGCCATTCTCGGTGAGGTCTCCAAGGCCATCATCGGGAAGCATGAGGTGATGACCAAGGTAGCCATCGGAATACTAGCGAACGGGCACATCCTCTTCGAGGACTTCCCCGGCCTTGCAAAGACCTTGATGGCAATGACCTTCGCGGACTGTCTGGGTTGCACTTTCAAGCGCATCCAGTTCACTCCTGATCTAATGCCTACGGACATCACTGGGACGTACATCTACGACGAGAAGGACAACGAGTTCAAGTTCAGGCCTGGCCCGATCTTCACCAACATCCTCCTCGCCGACGAGATCAACCGTGCGCCCCCGAAGACCCAGGCGGCACTTCTCGAGGCAATGCAGGAGCGCCAGGTGTCGATCGAGGGTGTGACGCACAGGTTGCCACGCCCATTCATCGTGCTTGCGACCCAGAACCCCATCGAGCAGGAGGGAACCTATCCCCTGCCCGAGGCCCAGATCGACAGGTTCATGATGAAGATGTCCGTCGGTTACCCGAATCGTGCCGATGAGAAGGAGATCCTCATCCGCCGTGAGCTGCGGCGGAAGGACGAGGTCGACGTCGAGGTCGTGTGCTCGCCCGAGAAGATCATCCAGATGCAGACCATAATCGAGAAGGTCCACGTGGACCCGGCGATCATGACCTACATGGTCGAGATCGTGACCCGGACCCGTGAGGACCCCCGTGTACTGGTCGGAGCGTCCCCCCGTGGCTCGCTGGCCCTCTTCAAGCTCTCCCGCTCTCGCGCGGTGATCTTCGGCCGCGACTACATCATTCCGGACGACATCAAGGCCATCGCGCACGCTGGACTGCACCACAGGCTGATCTTGAAGCCCGAGCCCCGCATCCGCGGTGTCCTGGCCCAGGATATCCTGAACAAGATCCTTGCCGAAGTGCCTGTGCCCGCGGTGTAGAACATGTGGACCAAGAAAGGTTGGCTGTACCTCAGCCTAGGGGTAACCCTGGTTTTCGTGGCCCTAGTGGTCCGAAGTACGGCTCTTATGGTGCTGGGCGTAATGCTCCTCGCCACTATCTTGGTCACCCAGTTCTTCTCCCGCCTTGGGAAGATAGCCAGCATGCGACAGTTGTCCTCGGAGAAGATCTTCGAGGACGGTGTTATCACGGTGGACCTGGCCCTTGTCAACAAGGGTGGTAGAACTGGCTTCC
>JAUVRF010000372.1 GCA_030597775.1 Methanobacteriota archaeon
GGACTCCCCGATACCGTAGGTGGTCCTACGATTCTGTGACATCCACGTCAAAGAATTCGTAATGGACCGCCAGGTCCCAGAAGTTGCCCGGATCGTTGATCCATGTGTTCTGCTCGTCGCGGAAGCCGCCGCACTCGACAGCCTCTATCGACACGAGCCAGACCCCCTTGCCCAGCTCGGAACCCATGGTGTCCATCACCTCAAGGTAGACGGAGATGGAACTGCTTCCATCCATGGTTCGGTTCAAGGGTACGCTGGCCAACGGGAACATCAATGTCAGGTTCTCGGAGGTACCGTTCGCGGAGAAGGCATCCCCGTTGGGGGGCGTGATCGTCATCCGGAAGATGTCATTGGGATTGCCGCCAATGGGCTTGTCCAGGTCCCTCCACGAGAGCCGGAACCGCACCATGTTCAGATTGTCCACGTCGATCGTGACGTTCAACACCGAGATGGTGCCAACGGCGGTGAACTGCCTCTGGTTGTCCAAGTTGGCCCCCACCGAGGTGAAGTTCACGTCGTAGCTCCTGAACTTGATGCGCACGAACCTGGTGTCGACGGACTGGGCTCCCCTGTTGTCGGTGATGGTCAGGGTGACCATGTAGCTGCCGACCTGTTCGTAGGTGTACTGGGGGTTGGGCTGGGTGGAACCGTTCCCGTCGCCGAAGTCCCACAGGAAGGAGGCGATGTTCCCATCGGCGTCCGTCGAATCCTCCCCGGAGAAGATGATCGGCTCGTTGATGGACTGGACCTCGGGGTTCGCACCGATGACCGCCCTGGGAAGGGCATTCACGATGATGGTCTGGACGAATATGCTCTTCTTGCCCAGGTCGTCGGTGACCGTTAGGGTCACGTTGAAGATACCGAAGTTATCGTAGACATGGATCGCCGTCTGCCCCATGGTCTCGGCGTTGTCTCCGAAGTCCCAGTGGAAGCTGGTGATGGACCCATCCTTGTCCGAGGAGTTGGTGGCGTCGAAGCTGACCACATCGCCCACGTTCACCGAGGAGACCGTGCTCTCGAATATGGCGCGGGGTGGGACGTTCTCAGGATCATCGATGCAACCAGGTGCGATAGTCGCAATCATCAGGACTGCTACTATGGCCACGTACGCCTTATGGACCCTCACGGGTGCCTTATAAAGCCTTCCGGTTTAAATAGGTTTCCCGGTCGTTGTTCCCTGGGTGGGTCTGTTAATCCGGTGAATTCATAGCCCGCCAAGGCCTTGGGCCGAATCGGAGGACGAGTGTTTGCGCATCGATGAGGATGATGGGTCCAGCGGATCCCTGCTCGAGAGGGGGGTCAGACGACTGGAGTGGGCCCGTGACCACATGCCCGTGCTGGCAGGCGTCAGGGAGAGACTGATACGCGAGGGCACCCTGATGGGCGTCCGGATCGGGATGGCCCTCCACGTGGAGGCCAAGACCGGTATGCTGGCCCTGAGCCTCGAGGAGGCGGGAGCCCAGGTGAGCCTCGCCTCGTGCAACCCCCTGTCCACGGACGACTCCGTTTCCGTTGCGCTCAGGGAGCATTTCGGGCTGGCCACCTACGCCTGTCGGGGCGAGACCGAGGAGGACTACTACTCACACCTCAACTCGGTGCTTGACCTGGCTCCCCAGGTGGCCGTCGACGACGGAGGTGACCTTGTAACGCTGCTCCACACCACCAGGACCGACCTCCTGGATGGTGTCTGGGGCGGTTGCGAGGAGACCACGACGGGCATCGTTCGCCTCAAGGCGATGGAGAAGGATGGCGCCCTGAAGTATCCCGTCATCGATGTGAACGACGCGAAGATGAAGCACCTCTTCGACAACAGGTACGGCACCGGCCAGAGCACCCTTGAAGGCATCATGGTCGGCACCAACCTGCTGCTGGCGGGCCGACGCATGGTCGTTGCTGGATACGGATGGTGCGGCCGGGGCATCGCGATGCGGGCCAAGGGCATGGGTGCCCGTGTGACGGTGACCGAGGTCGACCCGGTCCGGGCCATCGAGGCCCTCCTGGACGGCATGGACGTGGCCCCCATGGACGAGGCGATAGCCGAGGCCGACTTCCTGGTGACGGTCACCGGTTGCAGCGGTGTGGTACGGCCCGAACACTTCCGGGTGGCCAAGGACGGCATCGTGGTCGCCAGCGCGGGCCACTTCGATATCGAGCTGGGCCTGGCGGGCTTGGCCGATATCGCAGAGGAGGAGCGTCAGGTCCGGGACGATGTCACCCGCTACGTGCTTGCCGACGGTCGGAGGATCGACGTGTTGGCCCAGGGAAGGCTTGTGAACCTCGCCGTCGGCCAGGGCCATCCGGTGGAGATAATGGACATGTCCTTCGCCATCCAGGCCCTGGCCGTGGAGCACATCGTCAAGAACCGGGACACGCTGGCCCCGGGCGTCCACCCCGTGCCGAGGGCCATCGACGAGATGGTGGCCTGGGCGGCCCTCGAGGCGAACGGGGTCGATGTGGACAGGCTGACCGACGCCCAGTGCGCGTACCTCGCCTCCTGGAAGGAGGGCACCTGATTGGTCCGGGAGAACTTCGTCTCGGTGTTCGGCCACACCAATGTGGACCACATCACCCTGGTCCCCTCGTTCCCGCCCATGAACCAATCCATTCAGATCGAGGGGTTCCGACACCTCTGGGGAGGCACGGCCGCGAACGTTGCCGTGGTTGCGGCCAGGCAGGGGGTGCCTGTGGCCCTGGCAAGCTTCATCGGGAAGGGCTTCCCCGCACAGTTCCACGAGGACCTCCGCAGTTCCGGCATGGACCTTGAGGACCTCACCGAGGTGGAGGGGTACCCGACCCCCGAATGCTTCATCTTCTCCGACGGGTACGAGTACCAGATGGCATTCGTCATCCAGGGACACATGGATGTGGCCGACGGGCTGGACATGCAGACCCA
>JAUVRF010000369.1 GCA_030597775.1 Methanobacteriota archaeon
AACTCTCCAGACCTCACCAGTGAGCCAGAACAAACCCTGAATCCCGGCTCCGCTCGCCAATCATGGGGAACTCCGTGAAACAACTCCTTTAGTGCCTGCTCGCGGCCTCCGGTCCCCCTTGTTCTCAATTATTCCTCGCACTAGCCCCGCTGATAGAGAGAATGGTGCCGGGGGCGGGGTTTGAACCCGCGACCTTCGGATTTCCCAGGAGCTCGGTGGCGAACAGGCGATGCCGCAAGGAACGCGGCTCCCTATGAGTCCGACGCTCCGCCAGGCTGAGCCACCCCGGCACGGATGTGCCCTTGAATACAAGAATGTCTATTTGAGACTTTGGGAGATGACGTTCAGTCCCGCAGACCGAATATCGCGTCGGCCAGCATGCCCAGCTCCTCGGGGGCGAGCTCCTCGGGCCGGGCGCTTCCCATCTCGAGGTCGACCAGGAACCCCTTCCACTCCTCCACACCGATGTTGGGCACCAGCCTACCCCGGGCCGACCCCAGGGAGTTCCTCAGCATCTTCCTGCGCTGGGAGAAGACGACCCGCAGCAGCTCGTCGAACAGGGCGGGGTCCGCCACCGGGAACCTCCGGCTGGGTGTGATGCTCACCAGGGCGCTTTCCACCCTCGGCCGGGGGTGGAACGCCGTCGGGGGAACGGTCTCCAGCAGCTCGATGGTGGCGAGCCGGGCGGCCGCCACCGTGAGGCGCCCGTACGACTTGGTCCTCGGGTCGGCCACGAGCCGGTCCGCGAACTCCTTCTGAAGCAACAGGATAGCCAGGGCGAAATCGCTATCCAGGAGCTTGAACAGCAGCGGGCTCGAGATGCCGTACGGCAGGTTGGAGACCATCTTGTCGAAGGGGGGCCATTCATCCTCGAGGGCGTCCACCGGTCGCAGGTCCACGTTCTCGGGAAGGCCCACGCTGAGGTACTCCACCAGCCGCTGGTCCATCTCGTACGAGATCACCTTCCGGGCACGGGCGGACAGTTCCCAGGTGAGGATGCCGAGGCCCGCCCCCACCTCCATCACGGTGTCGCCCTGGGTGAGACGGGCCGCCTTGAGCTGCCGCTCGAGCACACCCATGTCCATCAAGAAGTTCTGGCCCTTGTTCCTGTCAGGTCGGACACCGAGTTCGTCGAGAACCTTTCGCACGCGGGGCGGGCCGCCATCCAGGCGGATCACCTCGCGACGAACAGATGATACTTCTGGTCCGGGTCGGACAGCTCGTCCTCGATGCGTCGGGCGATCAGCTGGTCCGGCTTGTGCAACGAGGTGACCCTGTTCTCCAGGTCCTCGAAGCTCTCGAAGAGGGACTTCTTCCGCTCCTCGATTATGGCCCACATGGTCTTCTTTCCCAGGCCGGGAAGCAACTCCAGCATGTGGTAGCGGGTCGAGATGGCCTGGGCCTCGTTGTAGAACTTGACGAATCGCTCCTCCTGCTGTCGGACCAGCTCGAGGATGACGTATGGCAGTTCAGATTGGGCGGAGGAGGTGAGGTCGCTGTAGGAGATGCGGCGCTTCACGTGCGGCACCATCTCACGCTCGTCCATGTCCTTGCCGATGTACACCTTGTCGCCGATCTGCAAAGAGGCCTCGGGTTTCGGGACCAGCTCGAGCAGCTTGAACTCCGATTCACCGAGGGCATATGCCACAGGCTCCCTCCGGTATCGGAAGGTGTCGGGGTGACCCTTGGCTAGGTAGTCCAGTATGTGAGCGTGATCCTCCATGATAACCCTCGCTAGGCTTGGTGGGTAGAGTGCTATTCAAGTTAAATACGTTTGCCGTTCTCGCACTCAGCCCTTCTCGTGGTCGGCCAGCTTCTGGAGGATGTCCTCGACCTCGTCCTCTTTTAGGGTGAACCGCTCCTTGGCGAAGATCGCCTTGACATCGTCGGGATGGGTGGGCCATATCTCGACTATCTTGAATGCTAGGGCCTCGGTGATGCGCTCGTGCTCCATCAGGGCCTTGATGAGCTTCTTGGCCTGGGCGAGGGTGGTCCGTATGGAGTATGTGGCGTGCTCCAGGGCGAGCTTCTGCTCGTAGTTGAGCTCCCGCTCCTCCTGCACTTGCGCCAGGATGGTCGGCACGTTGGGAATGCTCACGAACTCCGATTCATTGGCCATGGGATTGACAACCCCCTCATACTACCTTACGCAGGTGCTCTGGACGGGCGACCACCTTCTTGGGCTTGTTGCCGTCCTTCAGCTGGACGATGTAGCAATCGCCCTGGGTGCCGACCACGATACCGGTGAGACCATGGAAGCGCTTGTTGGGCATGCCCTTGTGGATGGAGGGGTCGATCTTCACCACCGCCCGCTCCCCCTTCTCGAAGGTCTGGAGCGAAAGGGTGATCTTCGTCAGTCCCCGATCCCGGGGCTTGCGCTGTAGCTTGAAACGAGTGCCTGCGCGCGGACCCTTGGACATCTTCGTCATGTCACTCACCTCTGTCGTCGTCGTGGACCTGCAGTACGTCGAGCTCGACGACCTCACAGGGCCTGCCCAGCATCTCTGCCATGGAGGGCTGGGTACGACCCCGGTCGCCGTGGATAAGCTCCTTTACATATATACCACTTTCCCCCCTGACCTCCACTGTGGCCTTGCCGCCAGAGAGGTCCACAAGGATCAGTTCCTTGACCAAACGGGGCCTCTCCTTGTCGGCCCTGCGGTGGGCCACCCTCTGGGGGGTGCGCTGCTTGATGACGGTGCCCGAGAGCGTCACTGCGGCCTCCTCGAGCTCCTCTCGGGTCGCTCCCCCGTCCACGTTGAACGAGATGAGGTAGCTCTTCTCCCATTTGGCGTCCTTGAGGGCGACCACCTCGGACTTCTCCGAGTCACCCCAACCACTGAACAGGACCCGGCAGGCAACGAGCCCGTATATCCGTTCCCCCAGCACCTACAAAGAACACGAACGACTG
>JAUVRF010000448.1 GCA_030597775.1 Methanobacteriota archaeon
AGCCCCTGGCGCACCCTCACGTCGATACCGCCCTTGGCCTGGGCGACCACATCCCCCAGTCCGGTGCTGAAGGCGACCTCGGCGGAGTGGGCGAGGGCGAGGAGGGCGTCGATGTTCCCATCCACCAGCCCCAACTCACCATCGAGGGCCACAAGGGAGGCGAAGGTCATCGCCCCGCTCATCCCGAAGCCCTGACCCACGGGCAGCTCAAGGTCAAGTCCCAGGTATGCATGGACCGGGTCGGGGGCGCTCTTCAGGTACTCGCCCAATGCCATCCCGACGACCGGGTTGAGACGCGTGTTCCCAACAGGGACGATACCCGTGACGTTCGCGTTCTCCACTCGGACCGAGGCCCTCGCGCCCAGGGCGATGCACGTCCCGGCCCCGCGGCTTCCCGTGGTCTCGGGTGTGGGTCCCGGCTCGGGAGGGTAGAACAGGGAGGTGATGTGACCCGGGCAGAAGGCCTCCGAGGTCATCCCCGGGCCGCCTCCACGGCGTCGAAGATAGCAGCGGCCAGGTCTGACTTTGGACCGGCGAAGGCGGTGGGCTCTCCCTTCATGGCGATGATGATCGCAGGGTGGTCCTCCGGGGTCACCCTCGCAAGGTCGTTGGCGACCACCAGGTCCTCAACGCCGCTGCCCAACCTGGACCGGGCCACCTCGGCGAGCTGGTCGTCGGACAGGCCCACCTCGAGCTTGAACCCCACCAGGGTGGCGTCCGGTGCCATGGACCTCAGTATCGGCAGGACCTTGGGTGCGGGTTCCAGGGAGAGCTCCAGCTTCTCCATCCCGGAGGATATCTTCCCCCTCATGGGCGCCTTCGTCCGGTAGTCGGCGATGGCCGCGACGCAGAGGATCGATGCGGTGTCCTTGGGCACGTGCTCCGAGGCCCGGATGAGGGAATCCACGTTGGTGAAGGGGATGCCCTCGATGTACGGAGGTTGCGGGACCTCGTGACGGCCGAGCAGCGTGGTGACATCAGCGCCCCGGATGAACGCCTCCTCGGCCAGGGCCCGGCCGAGACCTCCAGAGGACCGGTTCGAGATGAGACGGACCCGGTCGACGGGCTCCTCGGTCGAACCCGCGATGATCACGACCCTCTTCCCCAGGAGCGGTCCATCGGGAGCGAGGGCCCGGGCGCAGTGGGCAACGATGGTCTCCATGTCAGCCAGCTTCGCCTTCTTCTCCTCCTCCCTGGGCCGTACGATGTCGACCCCCAATTCCTCGAGGCGCTGGATGTTGCGGAGCACGCCCTCGTGGCGCCACATGCTTCCGTGCATGGCCGGGGCGACGAGGACGGGCACACCCGTACCCAGGGCGGTCGCCGCGAAGGTGGTGACCGGGGTGTCGTCGATGGCATTGGCCATCTTGCCGATCGTGTTGGCGGTGGCGGGAGCCACGAGCAGGAGGTCGGCCCGGTCCTTCCGGTCTCCCATCCATCTCACGTGCTCCACGTCCCCGGTCAACCGGAGGATGGGAGGTTCCCCGGTCGCGAACCACATTGCGTCGGGGTGGAGTATGCGGGTGGCGGCCTCGGTCATCGTGGCTATCACCCGGGCGCCGTTGCGGGCCAGCTCCCGGGCCAGGTGGACGCATTCCACGGCCGCGATCGAGCCGGTCACCCCAAGGACGATCGTGCGTCCATCCAGCCTCTTGGAGGTGCTGCCTCGTATGTCTTCGACGGGATGCACGGCCTTGGGTACCGTCAGAAGGGGTTTATAAATGGTGCCCTCGGGCGGGTGATTATCACGAAACCACATCATTTCCCATATTACCATATGTGGGTATCCAGTGTACAGAGGTTTCCTTAAAAAATCTCCCTGATTCAATGATTCTGGTTATCATATACGGGAATGACGCAAGTACCTTGATATATTGCGTCGCCTCATTTTTCGATGTCCTAGACCAGAGGTTGGTTTCCCATGGTCAAGAAACAGATTTACCTTCGCAAGTGCGACCAAGAAGCGGTTTCGGAAATAGTTGGCACCCTCTTCCTCCTAGTCATGACCGTTGCATTCTTCAGCGCCATCCTGCTGTGGGTGTACAACTTCGATACCCCCGATAGCGAGCACAGGGTCGTTCTCTTCCCCACGATGGAGCGCCTGGATTCCGACACCACCAACGTGTCGATAGTGCATCGGGGCGGAGAGGCGATCCCCAAGGGTTCTCCCTTCATCCTCCTGACCGTCCAGAACTCTACAGCCTCGAGCATGCACGGACCATTCAACTACTCTGACGGATGGCAGGAACCGGGTGATTGGAGACTTGGCGATGTATGGGCACACGTCTTCACCGGCGTCCCAGAGGACGCAAGGGTGATCATCCAGGTCATCGACCGGGCCCAGGAGACCGTGGTCATGAGGACCGAGCTCCAGAGGGGATTGTTCAGCGGCGGGGAGGCCAACCCCATCATCGGCGTTCCCGTGGTGCTCCCCAGCGAAAG
>JAUVRF010000107.1 GCA_030597775.1 Methanobacteriota archaeon
ATCGATGCCATTGCCCAGGACATGGGACCTCGTTGGGCCAAGACTGGTCTGCTCTACGACCCCAGGACCGTCCGAGGGGTGGCCGGACGGCTGGCGTATCACGACATCGACGTGGTGGTGGACCCTGTTCTCGTTGCGGGTTCCGGTGACGCTCTCTCCGAAAGTGGTCTGCTGGATGCCATTGTGGCAAACCTCCTTACCAGGGCCACGCTGGTGACCCCCAACGTGGATGAGGCGTCCCAGATGCTCGGTGGTAAGCAGATCGCCACGGCAAAGGAGATGAGGAAGGCGGCCACGGACATCGTGGGGTTGGGCCCCTCCGCCGTGCTGCTCAAGGGTGGTCACATGCTCGGGACGATCGACGTGGTGGACATCCTGTGCACCGGTCCAGGGGAGTTCCAGGAGTTCCGGCACGCGCGACTACCCGGCTCATTCCACGGCACAGGTTGCACACTCTCCGCCCTCATCACAGGATATCTGGCCAAGGGTGAGCCGCTGGAGAGGGCGGTGGGGCGTGCTGAGCGGGTCCAGCATACCATGATGGCATCGGCGTACCCGGTGGGAGGGGGTGCGTTGTTCCTGGACCACATGGCCCCCGTCAAGATGGCGGCCCTCAGGTGGGAGGTGGCCCGCCATGTGAGGCTGGGCGCCCGGCAGCTGGAGCTGATGCTCACCGATGAGTGGCTTCCCGAGATCGGGACCAACATCGTGTTCGCCCTGCCCCAAGCGTCGGTGGCAGACGAGGTGGCCGCCCTGACTGGACGCATCCACCGCGTGTGCAAGCACGCCCAGGCTTTGGGTCACGTGAACTTCGGAGCCTCCAAGTACATGGCAAAGGTGGTGCTGGCCGTGATGACCGTGGACGAGTCCATGCGGGCGGCCGTGAACATCAAGCGCAGCCCGGACCATCTCAGGCGTGCCCGGGAGGCCGGGCTCGTCGTCGCATCCTTCGAACGGAGCATGGAGCCCGCTGATGCGCCCAAGGACATCGAGTGGGGAACATTGGAGGCCATCCGCGTGACGGGGGCGGTACCCGACGTCATCGAGGATGCGGGTGGTCAATGCCTGGAACCCGTGATGAGGGTGCTGGGTCACGACCCGGCAGAGCTGGTGGACAAGGTCCGCAGGATAATGGCCGTCGATTGAGCGGTCTCACAGCATGAAGGCGATACCGGCCAGCAGCAGGAATATCGCTACGAGCATCGCGCCATCGAACCAGGTCGCCTGGCCATCCAGGACGATGACGATCGCGATGACCAGTGTGGCGATCATGGCGATGAGCCCGAGGGGTGTGAACACCAGGGCCATGAAGTTGCCGATAGCGAGGCTGATGAACACCAGCATCGGAATGACGAGGAGGGCGATCTGTACCGAGCTTCCCAAGGCGATCTGGACGGACAGCTCTATCCGCCCCCTCCATGCCATTAGGATGGCTGACGAGTGCTCGGCCGCGTTGCCGACCAGGGCGATGATGACGACGCCCATGAAGAACTCCGACACGCCCGCACCCTCCATGATGTGCTCGATCTCTCCGATCATCAGCTCCGCGATCCCGACAACGCAGACCATGGTGACCGCCAGCATCAGGATCGCCGTCCGGGTGGGCCAGGTGGCCAGGTCGGGCTCGGGCTTCCGCGTCCGTTCGATGGGCACGTCCTCTTGACCGTCGAAGTAACGCTTGTGAGTACGCATCGAGAAGAGCATGTACAGCAGGTACACGCCCATCAGGACCGCGGCCACGAACAGGCTCATGGTGACGACCTCATCGGGGAAGTGGCCGATCTCCTCGAAACCGTAGGTAGCGTAGAAGTAGAGGGAGGGCAGCATCACCCCGACCACCGATACCGTCAGCATGGAGATGGTCGCGGAGGCCGTTATGCGGCTGTAGTTCATCACGGGGAACTTGTAGCCACCGGCCAGGAAGCTCAGGCCCAGGACCAGGAGCACGTTGATAATGATCGACCCGACAAGTGAGGCTCTAGCCAGGTCGATGTGACCCCTGTTGATCGCCACTATCGCGATGATCAGCTCCGTGGCGTTCCCGAAGGTGGCAAGCAGGAAGGCCGAGAGGCCGGGTCCGGACCTGATGGCGAGCTCCTCGGTCGCTCGGCCCATGAGCAGGGCCAGGGGCATTATGGCGGCCGTGGCGCCTATGAAGATGACCAACGATGAGCCACCTGCCATCTTGGCGATTATCGCGATGGGAGCCCCGATGAGCAGGAACAGGGCGGCCTTCTCCAGCCTGCTGAGCCGTAGGCTCGTGTTCACGAGCTCATCGATCTCCTCCCCGAGATCGAACTCCTCGGTCAACTCTTCATCATCCTTCTCAGCAGCCTCGACCATTGGACGGGTCTATCGAGTAGGTGATTGTTATATCCATCGCTGGCGCAGGATTTATCGATGGGCGAGGCGTTCCCGGAGCCGTGCCTCTACCTTACCGCGACCTGCATGTCCACACCAACCACTCCCACGATTGCCGTGACCCGGGGTCCACCTTCGAGAACCTGGCAAGGTTGGGCCACGAGGCTGGCATCGCCGTCGGCTTCGCGGACCACCTGGACGCCAGGCATTTCGAGGAGGAGGACCTGTGCTTCCGGGAGGAGAACATCGGGGCCTATCTCGAGGAGTTCGACGAGGTCAAGGCCCGGTTCCCGGAGACCACCCTGGGAGTGGAATTGGAGTTCTACCCGGACCGACCGGACCTCATGGAGCTCACCCGCGAGTGGCTTGACCGCCACAGAAGGGACCTGGACCGGGTGCTGGGCTCCGCCCACTTCGTCTTCAGCGACTTCGCGGTCACCTGGCACGTCCACCTGCGCCAGCTTGTCGGGAAGCGGACCTTCGAGGATATCATGGACGAGTACATCCGGGGCGAGAAGGCGATGCTGGCCTCGGGGTTGGCGGACTGCATGCCCCACGCCGATGTGGTCTTCCGCGGTCACAGGGGTATCTTCGAGGTCGAACCCGATGTCCAGCGCAGGGGGCAGGAGGAGATCCTGGACCTCTGCCGTAACGCCATCGGTAGAGGGATGGCCATCGAGGTCAACCTCCTGGGAATGGTGGACGGGTCCCATCCGGACCCCAGCCCATCGTGGGACATGGTCCAGGTCCTCGCACGCGAGGGGGCCAGATTCTATGTTGCGTCGGATGCTCACGACGCTGCTGGCTACTCGAAAGGCATCCCCCTGGTGATCGAGACCCACGAGCGTTTGAAGGGGATGGGGGCGGAGCTCTACCTCGGATGACTGGCCTATGAGGGCCTCATCGGGCCAGCGTACCACCCAATCCTCAATAACAGTACTGGCAAGCAAAGGTATTTTAAGCTCCTTAGTAATCCAAAGTCACCACGAGGGTGTCGTGGATTGGGTGGGTCAGATGACCGAACTCGAGCAGAGGAAGTACAAGATTTGCCTCATTGGCGAGAACGCGGTGGGGAAGACCAGCCTCATCCAGAGGTTCGTCCACGATGAGTTCTCCGACCATTACCTGACCACTATTGGCACCAAGATATCCAAGAAGGATGTCGTGGTGACGTACCCCGACCAGAACAAGAAGTACGACATCACGATGATGATCTGGGACATCATGGGCCAGAAGGGCTTCAGGCCCATATTGAGCCACTCGTACTTCCACATGGCCAAGGGTGGTATCGCCGTTTGCGACCTGACCCGTCCCCATACCTTGGAGGAGCTCACGGGCTGGATCGAGTCGATGTTCGAGATCACCGGCAAGATCCCGGTGATCGTGGTGGCCAACAAGAACGACCTCACCGACGAGATCCGCATCAAGGAGGAGGACATCGCCAACCTCGCGGAGCAGTACGATGCACCCTTCCTCTACACCTCGGCCAAGAACGGGGCCAACGTCGAGGAGGCGTTCCTCTCCATCGGCCGAATGGTCACCGAGCACCAGTTCCAGGTCTGATGGACAGGCCATTGGAACGGTCAGAGCGATAGAAACCATTCCAACAACTTTAAGACCGACCAGATTCTATCTCGTGCCATGGTCCACCTGGGGGTAGGATACGATCGACCCAGAGGAACCCTTCGGTTCACCTCGGGCTCAATCGTCGGATTCGGGGCCATTGTACTGTTCGCGTTCCTCCTATCGATCTACTCCGATGATGTGGACGCCTCCCCAAATCCCCCGCCCGTCGGAGATTGGACCGTTGGTAACGGTGAGACCGTCTCCCATTCAGGGGCGACCCTCAACCTCCGTGGCGATCTTCACATCCGCGGAAGCCTGGAGCTGGACAACAGCACCCTCTGGATATGGCTCGATGCGTCCTCACCCAACGTGATAACCGTCTATCCGGGTGGTGAATTGATCCTGACCGACAGCATCCTGTCGGCTCAGGGATTCGAAATAGGTTACAGCGTCCGGGCCGAGGCAGGCAGCACCCTGGACCTGGATGGTGCCTTGTTCTTCCGTGCTGGATACAACCTCACGGATGATGGTAGGGAGGCAGGCCTTTACGTCGCCACGCCAGCAACGATGAGGGACGTCGAGTTCGTGGATTGCCTGGTCGGTCTATGGACCGCGGACACCCAGGTCTGGGTACAGAACACCAACTTCGCCGGATGCAGGTACGGTGCCGTCGTGAGCGACGGCGGGACCTTGAACGTGACCGGTAGTACATTCATTGACTGTGAACGAGGAGCCCTGGTAAATGCCAGTCGTCTCATCATCACGGATTCGATCGTCGACGGGTGCGATGAGGGCTTGCTGGCGTACGGTGGGAGCCTGACCGTCATGTCCACTGAGATCTTCAGGAGCAAGATCCTGGGCGTGGGCTCCTACAGCGCGGACCTACATGTCCGGGACGTCATCGTCCGCGACGCCGACTCCGATGGCATCGTACTGCACAAATCGCAAGGTCAGGTCGTGGATTGCCTCTTCGTGAACCTGACAACAGATATCAAGGCCATCCATTCCGAGGTCTGGATCACTGGAACGGTCCACAGGGATACCTACGACGAGGCCCTGTGGATGTATCATGCGACCTTCCATATCGAAAGGGTGAACACGGTGGACTCCTACTGGGGACTTCGTGCCTACAAGTCCACCGGTGAATGCCGGCGGCTCGTCACCATGAACGCGACCTTCGGGGTCCAGCTGGAACGTTGTGTCGATGTCACGCTGCAGTACCTGGAGATCGTCGGGGGTTACAGCACCACCAGACCCAACCCCCGTGGGTTGGTGGCCACTGGCGGACCATTCAAGCTCCTTGACTCGAACATCTCCAACGTCCGCACGGGCATCGACCTGCTGAGCGCGGAGGGTACTGTGGAGAGGGTGAACATCTCCGATTGCGCCCATCAGGGCGTAATCGTCAGTCTCTCGTGGGCGTTCACCTTCCGGGATGTCAACGTCACCGATGCCGTCGACGGGTTCCTGATGACCCTCTACAGCGGCGGCCGTCTGGAGAGATGCACCGCCAGACAGTGCAGGGCCACTGGGTTCAACTTCACGGCCAGGTCGACCACGTACCTGTTCTCGTGCAACGGCAGCTCCAATCCCCTCGGGGTGAACTGTCTCTACGCCTCGCCGACCCTCCGCGACTTCGACCTTTACCAGACCACGGCCGATGGAAGGCCCACCAACAGGACGCTGGGAATGGACATATTGGAATCCCAACCCGATATACGAGGTGGGACCATCAAGTGGGGTTACGGCGGTATCAGGCTCAACGGGACGCATGCCATCATCAAGGACGTCACCTTCGAGTCATGCGACAGGTGGGGCATACAGGTCCGAGAATCCCACACGGACATCATCGAGGGATGCCATTTCTTGGACTTTCCCAACGCTACTGGCATATTCGTGTTCCGTTCGTTCCCGGTGATCATCGGCAATGAGTTCTTCCGCACGAACTACGCGATCACCGGGGCTTCGGACAGTCACCTGGTGATCGAGGACAACACGATCGTCAATGTCACCTGGGATGGCATCTGGCTGGTCGACAATGTCTCCGCCGAGATGCGCGGTAATCTGATCCTGGACGTGGGGTGGTACGGCGTGCACGTGATGAATTTCAGCCACCTGGTCTCGAGAGCGGACGTCTTGAGGGACGTGGGTAGGAACGGCATACTCGTATGGAAGGCCTCGACCCTGGACATGCAGGGCGGTTCCATAATCAACTGCAGCGTCGGTGTCTATGCCCTCGACGTCACCAGGATCCGCATCGCCTACTCAGAGCTCCGGGACCTCAATCGAGGCGTGGTGCTGTACCGGGACACGGGTCCCAACGCGATCGTGGGCCAGGTCGAGGGATACGTCGAGGGGTGCTACTTCACCAACAATTCTGCTTACGCCATCGGCGCTTTCGACTCGAACATGACGGTAATCGACAGCAGCTTCTTGGACAACATAGCCGCCATCCAGGTCTCGAACTGCACCCTCCGTCTGGTGGACGGCACCATGGTGGGGTCTTGGCTGTTCG
>JAUVRF010000252.1 GCA_030597775.1 Methanobacteriota archaeon
CACCTCTTCGCGAAGGAGGGGTGAATCCTTCGTTTCGGAGGACAGCTGACCGGTGTGGAGGGCGGTCCCCAGGCGCGCTCCGAGGGAGGCGTAGATGTTGCCCCTCATGGCCAGGGCACCGGGAACGAGGAGCATCAGACCCGGCATCGCGATGAGGGCCTCGCGCAACGAGCTGAAGATCACGCCCGCGATGAGGACGATGATGAGGCTCAATATGAGGGCGACCAGGCTCTGCCTGACGAAGGATTTCAGTTCCCAAAGGAAGGTGGCCCGATGCCGAAAGGCCGCGATCTGGCGGCTAGCTCTGAGCCGGGCTCGGCGGGCCCGCTCTATGGCCCGCGACCTCGACTCGGTCATGGTGACGGCCATGATAGATGGGAGGTGCATTGGCTACACCTCGTTCCAGGACGCCGATGCGGCGCCAGCCCCCCTCTGTGGGGGGCTCCCGTTCTTCTGTGTCGTTGTCAGCGGATTGCTCCATTGACCTCATAGCTGGGTAGGCGGTCATCCCATTTGTACTTTCTCCGGTGGATATTCCGGTCTGGAGCTCGAAAATCCTTATCATATTGCTAGGCCATTCGGCAATGATGCGCTTCGACAATCACATAGTGCTCGCCTTGGACGACCTGGCGGGCGACGGGGCGGTGGAGGTCGCCCGACAACTTGCCCACGGGCTGGATGCCATCAAGGTGGGATACCCCCTTGTCCTGACCGAGGGCCTGGCCGTGGTCGATCGCCTCAGCAGGGTCGCCCCGGTGATCTGTGACTTCAAGGTGGCGGACATACCCGCCGTCTCAGCGATGATCGTACAGAGGGCGGTCCGCGCGGGGGCCTCGGGTGTGATAGTCCACGGCTTCGTGGGCCATGACAGCGTGGCGGAGGCGGTGGCCGCAGCCGAGGGCATGGACGGGTTCGCGGTCACCGAGATGAGCCATCCTGGGGCCCTGGACTACCTCCAGGATCGGTCCGAGGAGATGGCCGCAATGGCCCGCGAGGCGGGCGCTGCCGGCATCATCGCCCCGGCGACGAGGCCCGAACGTGTCTCGGCCCTCCGGGGCATCGTTGGAACGGACATGGTCATCCTCTCTCCAGGCGTGGGCACCCAGGGCGGGTCGGCGGGCACAACCATCAGGGCCGGGGCCAATGCTGTGATAGTGGGACGGTCCCTGTACCGGTCCCCGGACCCTCCAGCGGCACTCCAGGCGTTGCTCGACGACATGATGGCCTGAAGCGTTTCTCGCGAGGCCACGGGCTCTTCCACTTGTGTGAACACGCCTCATGTCCCATACTTCTGACTAGGCCTGCTGCCTCTTGCGGCGGAGGGCGATCGATATGCCGACCAGGGCGAGGGTCGCCATCGCGACCATGGCACCGGGACCGGGGGATTCACCGGTGGGTTCGTCGTCGTTCGGTCCAGGCCCCACATCGGGGACCTGGGGACGGTCCTTGATGTAGATGGAACCGCTGATCTCCTGGGTATCACCGGAATCGTCGACAACGGTGAGTATCCAGGTGTACGTGCCTGCCTCGAGGTACCTGTGGTAGCCTTCACGGCCCTCACCGGTCGTATCGTCACCGAAGGCCCATTGCCAGGCCGTTATCAGCCCATCGGGGTCGTAGCTCCCGGTGGCATAGAACTTGACTGTGGTGTTCTGCGTCGCCTCCGAAGGGGTCTCGACCCCGGGGATCGGAGGGCGGTTGATGATCTCGATCGAAACGTTCGTGAAGGCGGAACGACCGTCATCGTCCAGAACGGTGAGACGAACGGTGTAGATACCGCTGGTCATATACTCGTGGCTCACGTTCCAACCGTTGGCACCGTTGCCGTCGCCGAAGTCCCAGAAGTCGCCCTCGCTCCTCCCATCGGGATCCAGGGCCCCCTCCGCGGTGAACTCGATGTCCGTCAGGGTCTGGGCAGCATCGGGCCCTTCGATCGCTGGCATCGGTGGTCTGTTCTCCACCTGGATGAAGACCGAGGTGCTGTCGGTGCCTCCCAGGTCATCGGTGATGGTCAACACCACCATGTAGATGCCGTCATCACCGTAGATGTGGGACACCTGTCGACCGTATGCGACTGAGCCGTCCCCGAATATCCAGGTGTAGGTCTCCACGCTGCCGTCCGGATCGCTGGAGCCTGACCCGTCCAGGTCAAGGCTGTCACCGGTGGGCAGCACCAGTATGGACGCGGAGATCTTTGCCGAGGGCATCCTGTTGAGCACCTCCACCATCCTTGAGTAGCTGGAGGTCAGCCCACCATCGTCCTCCACGGTCAGGACAACGATGTACGTTCCCACGGAAGTGTAGGTATGCTGGATGATAGAACCCAGTTCGGTCCTTCCATCACCCATGTCCCATCTGTAATTCGCCTCGGCGATGTGACCATCGAGATCGTAAGAGTCGGTCCCATCCAGCTCCAGGGTCTGCCCCGACAGGATGCGGGTGTTACCCTTGAACTTGGCAACGGGCTCCACGTTCTGCACGGTCACCGTCAGGTTACTGGTCGAGGTGGCGCCGTCGTCGTCGGTGACCGTGAGCTCCACCAGGAACGTCCCGTAGGTCGGGAAGGAGTGGGTGACCACCGGACCGGTGGTGGTGGTCTCGTCACCGAATTCCCAGAGGTACTCCACGATTTCACCGTCGGGATCGTACGACTGGCGGCCGTCGAGCCGCACAGGGATCCCTGTCCGGGTCGTCTGGTCGCCACCGGCCGTTGCGAAGGGCGCCCTGTTGGTCACCACTACCTGGACCGAATGGCTTGCCTCCGCTCCATCGTCGTCGGTCACGGTGAGGGTCACTGAGTAGGTGCCGTCATCGGTGAAGGCGTGGTCCACGACCTCGCCGAAGCCCTCGGTCCCGTCATCGAAGTCCCAGTGGAACCATAGCACGCGTCCATCCTTGTCCTCGGACAACGTGCCCGTGAAGGTCATGTCCTCCAGGGTCTGGGCGGTCGCAGGGGTCGCCTCGGCCTTGGGTATCGGGACACGGTTCAACACCCTGACGACCACCTCGAGGAAAGAGGCGGTCGCATCCTGGTCGACCACGGTCAGGCGAACGGTGTACCAGCTGTCGTCCTGGTAGACATGGGTCACGATCGGACCGGTGGCGCTCTCGCCGTCGCCGAAGGACCAGTAGTACTCGGCGATCTGGTTCTCGGGGTCCGAGCTGTTGCTTCCATTGAAGGTCACGGTGTCCCCGGTGCGGGTCACCAGGGGCGTGACGTTGATGGATGCCAACGGAGGTTGGTTCCTTACCGTTATCAGCAGGCCGGCGGTGTTGATACCACCGGAGTCGTCCCTTACGGTCAACGTGGCGAAGTAGGTCCCGTAGGCGGAGTAGGTATGGTCGACAACCTCGCCGTAACCCTTCGTACCGTCACCGAACGCCCATGTCCAGTTGATTATCTCCCCGTCCATGTCCCGGGAACCGGTACCGTTGAAGCGCACGGGTCGTGCGAGGGTGGTCTTGACCGGGTCCGCGGTCATCGCCGCGATGGGGGCCTGGTTCAGCACGGTCACGCTGAAGGTGGTGTGGTTCTTGTCACCATCGTCATCCCATATGGTAAGGAGCACGCTGTAGACGCCTGGGGATCCCCATGAATGCGATGCATTGGCCGTGGAGTAGACGAGCCCCCCTCCAAGGTCCCAAAGGTATGATGCGATGTAACCGTCCTTGTCCCAGCACATCGTTCCATTGAACCAAGCTGGCTCGTGGGTCGTGACGGTGATGTCATGGAAGATCGCGACCGGGGCCCGGTTCTCCACCAAGATGGTCACCGTGCTGGTCCCGAACGCGCC
>JAUVRF010000547.1 GCA_030597775.1 Methanobacteriota archaeon
GAGGAGATGTTCCTCTTGAAGCTGTCGTAGTTCTCGTCCAGCTTGCGGTCGGTGTACGCGTTGATGGTGAAGCCCGACAGGAACAGCAGAAGGAACGCCACCAGGCCGATGAGCAGGTTCGCGGTGATGAGGGGCATACCGGGGGTGGCGGTCAAGAATATGGGGACCAGCATGGCCGGGGCCTCGCCGGGGAAGTACTCGTACCTGCAGGTATGCAGGTATGCCTTCACCTGTGCGAATACACCAGCCATCTTACTACCCCGGGGTAAAGCGGTTACGTTCTCACTATACTTAACGTTTACTGCAAAGGGCGCTGGCGACCGAACCAAGCCAGTACACTTTCGAAATGGCGCTTGGGTAGAGCGGAATTCGACAGAATCGTGCTACTCCGTACCACACCCTTCCCCCAAGGAGCGCATCAGAAGCTGTCGTCGTCCCACTGGATCTGGTCCCCTCCGATGGATTCGAAGGTGTCCAGGGAGGCGGTGGTGGTCGGCAGGCCGGTGAAAGGTCCCCTCGGAGCCTCTCCAATGCGCTTCATAAGGACGAAGTAGATGATCAGCAGGGCCATCATGAGGGCCAGGAACATCCCGAACAGCGTCCACTCGGAGGTGTCGAAGAAGGGCTCCTCGATCACCTCCTTGCCGGTGAAGGAGGTGGCGGCTATGTTCCCCGTGGGGTCTGAGTTGTCGTCGTACACGGCCCTCGCGGCGATGGTGTGAAGCTTGCTGTGGTCGGGCACGATGTACGTGACGAGGATGGTCAGCTGGTCTCCCGCCCTGATGTCGTGGACGTCCTCGTAGATGATCTGTTGGTTGTCGGTTATCGTGATGAGCACGCCCCTGGCAACGGAGGTCCCGGTGTTGCGGAAGGTGGCGGAGATGGTGATGTTCTTGCCCTCGAAGGGGAACGGGTTGCTCAAGAACAGCTCCGCGGGGGAGATGAGCACATCGGAGTTGAGCAGGTAGCACGTCACGTTGGAACGGGTGGTGCGGCCAGAGGTGTCGTTCACCTCGAGGACCAGCTCGTACTCGCCGTCGTCGAGGTTCCGGGTGTCCCAGATCGCAAGGGTCCCGCCCATCACGGAGAAGGATTGGTCGGTGACGATGGGTATCCACTCCACGCCGTCCCGGGTCCAGTACAGGTTGTACAGGGCGATGTGGGGGTCGAAGGCGGTCCCCTGCACGGGCACAAGGCCGGTCAGGGTCTCGTTGACGACGGGGCTCGTGATCGAGGCCTCCGGCGCGTCCAGGTCGACCTCCGCCAGCACCTTGGTCGGGTCCACGAGGAGGTTGCCGAGCCGATCGGTGCCCCGCGCCCAGAGCTCGTGGGTGCCGCTCTCGTAGCCGGTCCAGGTCCATGACCACACGCCCGCGCTGTACGTGGCTGCCGACCAGTTGGCGCCGCCATCGGAGGATATCTCCACGTCGGCAACGCCGCTCCCGGCGTCGCTGGCGGTACCCGTCAGCTCGATGACGGGGTTGGATATGACGGATGGCAGAAGGTCGAAGCCCACCACCGGCGGCGAGGCGTCCTGGACCGAGCTGATGGCCGTGGACCAGCCGCTGGCGTGCTCGAATGCGTCCTGGGCCCGCACCCTGTAATGGTAACGGACGCCGTCGGCCAGCATCCTGAAGGTGTGATCGGTCTGACCGGTCCATCCCGAGGTTGCAACGATATCATCGAAGCCCTCGTTGGTGGCCGCCTCCACCATGTACTGCACACCGCCCACGCCCGCATCGTAGGAGGGCAGCCACTCCACCGTGTTGGTGGAGCCCGCGGTGTGCTCGGGTTCGGGCTGGAGGAACGGCACCTGGGGCGGGGAGGCGTCCTGGGTGGTGTTCACGGACACGGACCAGGCGGAGCGCTGGTCGAAACCGTCGCGGCTGCGCACCCTGTAGTAGAGGGGC
>JAUVRF010000163.1 GCA_030597775.1 Methanobacteriota archaeon
AGGCCGACATCATCTTCTTCACCGGCGGTGACCAGCTGAGGATAACCAGCATCCTGGGTGGCTCGCCCCTCCTGCGGGAGGTCAAGCGAAGGTACTTCGAGGAGGGTTGCGTCGTCGCGGGGACGAGCGCCGGGGCAAGCGCCCTGGCCGAGACCATGATCTACGAGGGTGAGAGCTCCGAGGCCCTCCGGAAGGGCACCGTGCAGATGTCCACCGGCATCGGCCTGGTGCGGAAGGTCATCATCGACAGCCACTTCATCATACGGGGGCGTTTCAGCAGGCTGATGACCACGGTTACCTCCAACCCCGGTACCATCGGTCTGGGCCTGGGAGAGGACACCGGGGTCATCATCAGGGACGGGCATCTCCTCGAGGCCATCGGCAACGGACTCATCGTCATCTTCGACGGACGCCACATCGCCCAGTCCAACATAACCGACATTGAGATCGGACAGGCCATCGCGGTCCAGAACGTCATCGTCCACACCCTCGTGAAAGGCTACGGGTACGACCTGATGACGAGGGAATATTTAAATCCAAGTTGACCATCCCTCCTCGCGCGGACATGGGGTGTGAAAAATGGAAATCCTCGAGATGCGAGCGCTGCGAGGTCCGAACAGGTTCAGCAGGTATCAGGTCATATTCATGGAGCTGGACATCGGCAAGTACGAGGAACTGCCGACGGACAAGCTGCCCGGATTCAAGGAAAGGATCGTGGACCTGATCCCCTCGCTGCACGAGCACCGCTGCTCCCCGGGGCACCCGGGAGGCCTCATCGAACGGATGGAGCGGGGGACCTGGCTAGGCCACATCACCGAGCACATGGCCATCGAGCTCCAGTGCCTCGCCGCCACCCAGGTGGGGTTCGGCAAGACGCTGGACACCAAGCGCAAGGGCATCTACCACGTGGTCTACCGATACCGGGACGAGGAGGTCGGGCTTGCCGCGGGAACGGCGGCGGTCAAGATCGTCGAGGCCATGGCAGAGGGCGAGGAGATCGACATCGAACCCATCATCCACAACCTCAAGGTGATCAGGGAGGACAATCTCCTCGGTCCCTCGACGAGGTCGATAGTCGACGAGGCGCTCTCCCGCGACATCCCCATGATCCGGCTAAACAAGTACAGCTACGTCCAGCTCGGTCACGGCATCAACCAGCGGCGCATCCAGGCCACCATGACCGACCACACCTCCGGTATCGGTGTGGAGATAGCCGACGACAAGATGAGGACCAAGAGGATCCTCAAATCGGCCGGTGTTCCGATCCCAGAGGGGGCGGAGGTAGAGGAGATCGAGACGGCGCTGGAGGAGGTAGAATACATCGGATATCCCGTGGTGGTCAAGCCCCTCGTCGGCAACCACGGTCGTGGCATCTCCGTCAACGTGGGGAACGATGACGATCTGAAGGTCGCCTTCGAGCAGGCCAAGCGGTTACACGAGACCGTCGTCGTCGAGAGGTTCCTTCCCGGCTTCGACCACCGGGTCCTGGTGATCCATGGGAAATTCGTCGCGGCCGCCAGAAGGGACCCCGCATCCGTCACCGGCGACGGGAGTTCCACCATACAGGAGCTCATCGACCAGCTGAACGAGGACCCCCAGCGGGGCTATGGGCACGAGAACGTCCTGACCCGAGTGATCGTGGACTTCATGACCGAGAGGCTGCTGGGCCAGATGGGCATTGGCCTGGACACCGTCCTGCCGGAGGGGGAGGAGCTGGTCCTCAAATCCACCGCGAACCTGAGCCAGGGCGGGACCGCGACCGACGTGACCGACGAGGTCCACCCCTTCATAAGGCATATGGCCGAGCGCATCGCCAAGATAATCGACCTCGACATCATGGGCATCGACATCATCGCTCCCCACCTCCGCGAACCCCTCGAGATGACCGGCGGGGGCGTCGTGGAGGTCAACGCGGCCCCAGGGTTCCGCATGCGCCTGTCACCCTTCCGCGGAGAGTCACGGAACGTGGCCGCGCCCGTGGTGGACATGCTGTTCCCCCCAGGAACCGAGGGAACGATCCCGATCATAGCCGTGACCGGTACCAACGGAAAGACCACCACGGCCAGGCTCATCGCCCACATCCTCACGATCACTGGCAGGACCGTCGGCATGTCGAGCACCGCTGGTGTCATTATCGGCAACGACAAGATCCTCTCTGGCGATTACAGCGGTCCCGAAGGTACCAAGTTCGTGCTCAGGGAGCCCAGCGTGGACGCCGCCATCCTGGAGGTGGCCCGGGGCAGCATCCTGCGTCGGGGCCTGGCCTTCGACGAGTCCGACGTGGGCGTCTTCATGAACGTCAGCGCGGACCATCTGGGCCAAGAGGACGTGGACACGGTGGAGGAGCTTACCGTCGTGAAGGGCATCGTGGTGGAGACCGTCAAGGAGACCGGTCGGGCGGTGCTCAACGCCGAGGACCCACTGGTCGTGAGGTTCAAGGACACAGTACAGGCCAAGAGCATCCTCTTCTCCCTCGACCCCGACCTGCCCGTCCTCAAGGAGCATCTCGAGGCGAACGGGTCGGTCATGACGGTCATCGACGACACCATCGTCCTCCGGAAGATGGCCCTGGACTTTCCCATCGCGAAGGTCAAGGACGTTCCCATCACCTTGGAGGGAGCGGCTAGATTCAACATCGCCAACGCCCTGGCCGCAGCGGCGGCCTGCTACGCACTGGGCATCCCTGTAAAGGGCATCGAGAGGGGCCTCATCACCTTCAACCCCTCCATCAGCCAGAGTCGGGGAAGGATGAACATCCTCGAGGTCAGCAACTTCAAGGTGATCGTGGATTTCGGGCACAACCCGGTCGCCGTCGAGGCCCTCTCCGCGGTCTTCCCCCACCTCTCCACGGGCAGGGTCATAGGGATGCACGCCGGGACGGGCAACCGGCGTGACGAGGAGATCATGGAGTTCGGTCGCGTCCTCGGCAGGACCTACGATCGCATCGTGCTCACGGACTCGGACCCCCGGCGCAGGAAGCTGGGGGAGACAGCGGACGTGGTCGAGCGCGGCATCCTGGAGACGGGATTTCCGGAGAAGGAGCTGACCGTGGTCCTCGACCCGAGGGAGGCAACCCGTGTCGCCCTTGATATGGCCCAGGCGGGGGACCTGGTGGTCCTGCAGTGCGATGACGTGGAGCAGATCATCGAGGACGTGTTCGCATACAAGGAGGCCCGCGCCTCGGGGGATTGAGGCGGGCCACTGGAGCGAGGACCATGGATGAGGGGAGGACCCGGGACATCCGCTCGGCCGTAGGCGCCTTGGAGGACGAGATGGTCCGCTTCCTGTCCGACCTCATCGCCATCCCGTCCATCGGACCCTCCTCGGGGGGCGAGGGCGAGTGGGACCGCGTCGAGATGATAGAGGCCCGTGCCAGGGCCATGGGCCTCGACGACATCCAGCGGTACGACGTGGACGACCCGTCCGTGCCCTCGGGCAAGAGGCCGAACCTGGTGGTCTGGCTCCGGAAGGACGCCGGTCGGGTGGCGGATGGCCCCCGCCTCCTGATGATCACCCACACCGACGTGGTCCCCCCGGGCAACCTGAAGGATTGGACCGGTGACCCCTTCCGGGCAAGGGTGGAGGACGGCAAGGTCATAGGCAGGGGCGCCGAGGACAACGGTCAGGCCCTAACCGCCGCCCTCTTCGCCGCCAAGGCCCTGCTGGACCTGGGCCTCCGACCCTCCATGGACGTGGGCCTGGTGATGGTGGCCGACGAGGAGGTGGAGAACGCCAAGGGCATCGGCCACCTGGTGGGGGAGGGCTTCTTCCGGGAGGACGACCTGGTGCTGGTCCCCGACCACGGGGAGCCCGAGGGACGGCTGGTGGACGTCTCAGAGAAGGCCCTCGCCTGGGTCAGGGTCACCACCAGGGGGAGGCAGTGCCATCCCAGCATGCCCGCGAAGGGCATCAATGCCCACAGGGCGGCCATGAGGTTCGGCGTGTCGGTGGACGAGACCCTTCACGCGAGGTTCGGCGGGGAGGACAGCCTCTTCGACCACCCCGTCTCCTCCTTCGAACCCACCAAGAAGGAGGCGAACGTGGAGAACGTCAACATGGTACCGGGGGGGGACGTGTTCTACATAGATTGCCGGTTGCTGCCCCAGTACCGGATGGCCGACATGCTCGCGGAGATGAGGGGGGTGGCGGACCGGGTGGAGGCGGACACCGGTGCCACGATCGCCCTGGAACCCGTACTCGTGGACGAGGCGGCACCGCCGACCCCCGTGGACGCGCCCATAGTTCAGAGACTGCTCGAGGCGATCCGGGAGGTCCGCGGCAACGACCCCTACCCGGGTGGCATCGGTGGGGGGACCTGCGCTGCCCACCTCCGGCGCGCGGGGCTCAACGCGGCGGTCTGGGAGACGGTGGCGAACATGGCCCACGCCCCCGACGAGTATGCCGTCGTGGCCAACATGGTCGGGGACTGCAAGGTGTTCGCCCACATGTTCGCAGACCAGGCCTGAGGTCCCCTGGGCAGGAAGTGTTAATACCCCCTGGACCCCTAGTCCGGCTATGGAGTTTCGTGACGGTCTACCGAGGGAGCTGACCCCCCTCACGGACATTGAACTGAGACTGTTGGCCGACACCTCGGACCCAAGGGACGTCCATCTTTCGGTGTACCTTCCGACGGCGGACCGCGGTGACGAGCAGCTCAACATGACCTTCGTGGCCTCCCGGGTCAAGGCCATCAGGAACGCCCTCGAGGGCGACATCGAGAGGGACTTCGAGGCGACCCTCGGCCAAGTGGAGGAGATGCTCTACCACAATCCCATCCCGGGAGAGAGGGGGAGGGTGATATTCGTCTCGGCGCCATCCTCGTTCTTCGTTGCCTACCGCATCGGGGTGGAGCCCCGGCGCAAGCTGGTCCTCGACAACTCCCCCTTCATACTACCCCTGATGGAGATGAGGGACGACTACGAGGACTACGCCATCATCCTGATGGACTCAGACGAGGTCCGGGTCTACTCCGTGCGGTCCAAGGCCATAAAGATGGTGGGGTCGTCGAGCATAGACCTCATGAACCGCCACAAGAAGGGGGGCATGAGCCAGAAACGGTTCAACCGGCTCCGGAGGGGCGCCATCGATGCCTTCATCTCCCAGATCGTCGAGGACCTCGAGGGACTGGAGGGTCTGGAGGGGATGAGGGGCCTCGTGGTGGCGGGACCTGGCAGCGTGAAGAAGAAGCTGGTTGATGCCC